>JAHEXM010000021.1 GCA_023252115.1 Micrococcales bacterium
CATGGCAACCACGATCGTCAAACGAAGTGCGTTCAGCGGCCGTGCCACGAGCAGCAATACAAACCACGCGATGATGAACAGCGTGATCGCAGCACCTGTTCGTGCGTCATCTAGTTGCTTGCCTTCTTTCAACAGCACGACATAACAACCAAAGGCAGATACAGCGCAAATGACTCCGGCGGGAACCGAGAACCTCAGCACACGTTTGAAGAAACCCGGAGTGAAACGCTGAGTGTTGGGCATCAAGGCGAGGAAGAAAGCCGGAATGCCAATCGAGAGCGCCGTAATGATGGTCAGATGGCGAGGCAAGAAAACGAACTCGACTTTGTAGATGTTGGTCAGGGTCAATACGACGGTAATGAACGACAAGACAGCTGCATAGAACGATTTAGTCAAGAAGAGGTCACTGACCCGTTCAATGTTTCCGAGCACCCGCCGCCCTTCGGCAACAACACTTGGCAACACCGAGAACTGACTGTCGAGCAGAACAATTTGCGCAACGGCCCGGGTTGCGCCTGCGCCCGATCCCATTGCTATTCCGAGGTCAGCATCCTTCAAGGCCAAAACGTCATTGACTCCGTCACCAGTCATCGCGACTGTGTGACCACGACTCTGTAGCGCGCTCACCATCGCGCGCTTTTGCGCTGGCGTCACACGGCCGAATACTCCATGCGATTCGAGTACATCTGCCAGGGCCTGCGTCTCCTCCGGCAACTCGCGCGCATCCATTGGTGATTCAGCAAGAGGAATCCCAGCCTGCTGGGCAATTGCTCCGACCGTTACCGGATTGTCACCACTAATGACTTTGACTTGCACGCCCTGTTCAAGGAAATAACCGACAGTCTCGGCTGCGTCGCTGCGCAACCGCTGGTCAATGGCTACTAACGCAACTGGCATGAGCGGGCCGGCACCGCGTTCAGCATCAGGGCCGGCCGCCGAATTGTCGGCAGTTGATTTAGCGAGCAAAAGGACGCGCGCTCCACCAGATGCCAGACCGTCTGCCTTGGCTTGTGCATCTTTAGCCTCGGGCGAACCCGATTGTTGAGCAAGCAATACCTCGGGTGCACCGAGCAACCACGAGCCGTGGCTTTTGAACGAAGCTGCCGACCATTTGCGAGTGGATGAGAACGGCACGATCTGGTCCAACTCGAAGCCTGGGTCGGCAAACTCCGCGCCAACAGCGGCCAATGTTGGGTTGGGCGAACTCTCAGATGCGCCAACGGCACCCAGTACTTGCCGGACGTCCTCATCCGGCAGCCCTGCTCCCGGCAAGACAACGAGGTCGTTCACAGCCATGCCTGGTTCGGTCAATGTCCCTGTCTTGTCGACACAAATGACGTCTACCCGAGCAAGTACTTCGACCGCTGGCATCTGCTGAACCAATGTCCGTTTACGACCAAGCCGCACCACAGCTACAGCCATCGCAATGCTGGTCAGCAAGACCAAACCTTCGGGCACCATCGTGACAATTCCAGCCACAGCTCCGGTCAGTGCTTGTTGCCAGTTTGGTGACGACTGCAACTGCGAGATGAAAAGCAATGTGCCCAGCGGAATCAACACCCAAGTGATCGTGCGAACAAACCGCATGATCGAACCCATGAGCTCGGACTGTGTCGTCGAAAACGTCCTGGCTTGGACGGTGAGCTTGGTTGCGTATGAATCCATCCCGACTTTGGTCGCTCGCATGACGCCGCTTCCGGCAACAACAAAGGAACCGCTCATGACCTCGTCGCCAGGATGCTTTTCGACCGGATCGGCTTCGCCGGTCAGGAGCGACTCGTCTGCTTCCAGACCGAGCGAGTCCAACATCACTCCGTCAACTACCAGTTGATCGCCAGTACTCAGCACGACAATGTCGTCGAGCACCAAGCCAGACGCTGAGATCGGTGTATCGAGGCCGTTGCGCCGCACCACCGGTTTCGATTCACCAATAAGTGACAGCTTTTCGAGCGTCCGCTTCGCTCGGTACTCCTGAATGATGCCGATTCCCGAGTTGAAGACAATGACAAAAACGAACAACCAGTCCTGATATGGCGCTCGCGCCAGAACCATAAGCGCCCATAGCGAACCGATAACGATGTTGAACGAGGTGAGGGTGTTTTCGCGGATGATGCTTGCCAAGCTGCGACTGCGCGGGTCAGGAGCTTCGTTGACTTCACCTTTGTGAACCCGCTCGGCAACCTCTTGATCAGTCAGTCCAACCAGCTTGTCGCTGACCTCTGTACTCACTCGTCCAATCCATCCAGGCGACGCAGGATGACCCCTTCGCGCAAAGCCCACGGACAGATGACCAGGTTCTCTAGTTCGAAAATATCCATTGCAGCTTGAGCCACTACCGCTCCCGCAACTAGTTGCGGGGCGCGACCGATTGATACACCGGGGAGTTCTGCGCGTTCGGCAGCCGTCATGGTGGCCAGTTTTGGCAACCATTCGGCTAGGGCATCACGATTCAACAACCGATCGACTAATGGACCCTCGCTAGAGGGAGCCGCGCCGGTTAGGCGGGCGAGCTGCTTGAAGGTCTTGCTCGTTGCAACTGCACGGCCAGGGTCACCGAATCTGGTGAGTGAGCCAGCTACTTCGGCGATCTCGGCTCGAGCCATCTTGCGAACAGCGCGCAACTCATCAGCAGTCGGCGGATCGTTCGGCAACATGTCTCGCGTCAGCCGACCGGCACCAAGTGGAACGGATTCTGCAGCATCAGGTTCCTCATCGGCTCCGACCGCAAGTTCCAGCGAGCCACCCCCGATGTCGAGCACCAGCAAGCGCCCGCTGCTCCACCCGAACCAACGGCGCACCGCGAGGAAGGTCAATCGCGCTTCTTCGTCTCCGGTTAAAACTTGCAACTGCACGCCCGTGCGCTTCTGCACTTCGGCCAACACCTGATCACCGTTGCCAGCTTCACGAATAGCCGAGGTGGCAAACGCAACCACTTCAGTTACGCCGACGTCCTCGGCGACCTCGAGCGAACTCTCCACAAACTCACAGAGCCTGCGAACCGCATGGTCGTCGATATCACCATCGGGTGTCAGGTGTTCAGCAAGGCGCAACTCCGTCTTGTGAGATCGCGCGGGGACGGGTGCACCACCGTGGTGAGCATCCACCACCAGCAAGTGAACCGTGTTCGAGCCAACATCTAGGACACCAAGCCTCATGCTCAGAAGGTAGCCCCCTACCCTTGCGGGATGCCTGAGGTTGGACTGGACTTCGCCCGTGCGTGGGTCGAATTTGTCGACCCAGCTGATTCCGATCAACACTTTCGTTGTGATTTGACGTGGTTGACGTCGAATTGGCTCTGCATCTACGGCAATGGGTGCGGCGGAATCGTTAAGGGTCGGCCGAATGACGGCTGCTGCACACTGGGCGCCCATTTCTCTGATGCCGATGACCGCAAGCGGGTACAAAAATGGGCAAAGAAACTCACACCCGAGGTGTGGGAGCACCACGACGCAGCTGCCAAGCGCGGTGACATCGCGAAAGGCATCGTTGGTCGAGACGAGGACGGCGACAAGCAGACTCGCGTTGTTGATGGTGCCTGCATCTTTTTGAACCGGCCCGGGTTTGCGGGCGGTGCGGGCTGCGCGCTGCATAACTATGCCGTTGCCAATGATCACAAACCGCTGGATCTGAAACCTGACGTCTGCTGGCAACTGCCGATCCGGCGCGAGTACGAAAACGTCGAACGCCCCGACGGCACCGACATTTTGATGGTCATCATCACCGAATATGACCGGCGCGGCTGGGGACCGGGTGGGCACGAGCTGAACTGGTACTGCTCGGGCAACACCGAAGCGCATGTTGGTCCTGATCCGGTTTACGTCAGCGAGAAGGACACCCTCGTCGAGCTCATGGGTCAGGCCGGATACAACACTTTGGTCCAACATTGCGAAGCCCACCTTGCGGCCCTCAAGTCGGCAACGCCGACTCAACGCAAGCTGCTGGCAATCCACCCGGCTGACCCGAAGTAGCGCCTCTCTACCACCCGCTTTGCTCGCCCAGCGCCGCGCTTTGCGCGTGCGCCGGTCCAAATCGCCCGGCGTGTCTCGCCGGCAGGCGAGCAAAGCGGAATTGGTAAGTGTCGTTGTCAGACCGGCTGACTAGCGTCCGATCCATGACAGCAACTTCACGTAAAACACAAAGCCGCGAGCGCACGAGCCACAAGTGCAACGAATGCGGCTGGACCTCAACCCGCTGGGTGGGCCGGTGCGGCGAATGCCAAGCATGGGGCACGGTCCTCGAAGCGGGTGCACCAACAATCGTGTCCGTTAGCGCTGGCCCGGTAACGGCAGCGGCTCAGTCCATCTTGACTGTCGACACCGTTGCTGCCGAGGCAGTCTCAAGTGGGCTGAGTGAACTTGACCGCGTTCTTGGTGGCGGGTTTGTTGCGGGTTCAGTAGTCCTGGTTTCGGGTGAACCGGGCGTAGGCAAATCGACTTTGCTCTTGGATGTGGCAGCGCGTTCGGCATCGAATGGGCCGGTCCTTTATGTGACTGGCGAAGAGTCTGCCTCGCAAGTGAGACTGCGTGCGGATCGAGTGGGGGCCATGCACGCCAACTTGATGTTGGCGGCCGAAACTGATCTGAGCGCAGTACTGAGTCACCTAGATGCAGTTAAACCCAAACTCATGATTGTCGACAGCATTCAGACTGTCGGTACATCGGCAGTCGACGGATCACCGGGCGGGATCGCCCAAGTTCGCGAAGTTGCCGGCGCACTGATCAGAACTGCGAAAGATCGCGGAATCACCACAGTCCTTGTGGGTCACGTGACCAAAGACGGTTCAGTGGCGGGTCCGCGAACGCTTGAACACCTCGTCGATGTCGTCGTGTATATCGAAGGAGATCGTCACGCACGACTGCGTTTAGTTCGGGCGCAGAAGAACCGCTTTGGACCGTCGGACGAAGTCGGCTGCTTTGACTTAGGTGACGACGGGATCCGGGAACTCCAAGATCCCAGTGAGTTGTTCATGACTCGTCGCTCGGACCCGGTTCCTGGTACGTGTATCACGGTAGCGATGGAAGGCACCCGCCCTCTGGTGGCCGAAGTCCAAGCCCTCGTCGATCCGACAAGTCAGGGCACTGCGCGCCGAAATACCAGCGGACTCGATTCAGCACGAGTCGCAATGATCTTGGCGGTCCTCGAAAGACATGGAGGTGTGGGACTACGCACCTCCGACACTTACACCGCGACAGTCGGCGGGGTTCGACTCGGTGAACCAGCCGCAGACTTGGCGGTGGCTCTCGCCGTTGCGAGTGGTCAAGCCAACGTTCCGATGCCGCTGAAGACCGTCGTCATTGGCGAAGTCGGTTTGTCTGGCGAGCTGCGAAGGGTCAATGGAATTCAACGGCGACTATCCGAAGCCGCACGCCTCGGCTTTACCGACGCATTGGTGCCGTGCGAGTCGGGTCAAGCTCCCGATGGAATTCGAGTGCACGAAGTTGCTCACTTAAGTGCGGCATTGCGTTACCTGGTGAGCGCGAGCAGTTCTGAGACTTCGTCCCATCAGCCGTAAGACTCAACGTCGGTTCGATACTTCAACTTTGTTGCGCCCGCCGTCCTTTGCTTGATAGAGCGCCTCATCGGCTTCCCGAATAATGACGGTCAATTCCGAGAGTCGTCCCTGTGCCGCACCAACACTGACGGTTAGTTCGATCGAGCCATACGAACCGATTCCGAATGGCCTCGATTCCATTTCGTTACGAATCTGTTCGCCTCGGATGGCGAGCGAATCCTCAGCTGGCAACGGGATCAAGACCAGGAACTCTTCGCCTCCCCATCGGACGGCGGCTTCGGGAGATTCCACCAGTAGTCGCAACCTTTGCGCGAGCTCACACAGGACCGCGTCACCAACGAGATGCCCATTAGCGTCGTTGATTCCCTTAAAATGATCAATGTCGATCATCAACAAGCCGACTTGGGCGTCATCGCCCAGTTCGACCGTAAGTTCACCAACACGTTGCGCCAGAAATCGACGATTACCGAGCTCGGTCAGCGCATCGGTCGCGCTCATCTCGCCGAGTTCTTCGGCTCGCTTGAACAAGATGTCCTGGCGTTCCTTGAGCGACAATGTCCGGCGAACGCGAGCGACTAGTTCAGCAGGATCACACGGTTTACGCAGGTAGTCCTGTGCACCTATCTCTATCGCCTTGGCTACTTCCGGGCCGCTGGTGTGTGCCGTGAGCATCAGTACCGGAATGTTCTCGAACTCGGGGTCCACTGAAATCGCCGACAGCGTCTCCAACCCATCCATCACCGGCATGTCGATGTCCAGAAGGATCAAATCCGGTCGGTCAATAGCGCAGTAAGCCAGGGCTTCTTGGCCGTTTGCGGCTTCAATCACGCGCAGATTCGATTCCTGAAGAATCCGTTTAAGGATCTTTCGCATTGCCGACGAATCATCGACGACCAACACCGTTTTGGGCGAAGGATGCGCGCTTTCACGGCGCTCCGGAAACCCTGTGTCGATCATGGAAATCTGAGTTCGCTAGCACCGGTGCTCTCGACTATTGCTATCGAGAATACTTGTCCGTCACAAGTGAATGTTGTCCTCACAATTTCAGTCGCCCCGAAAACGCTAACGCCGTAGTCGTTCCCAAAAGCGACAGCCGGTAGTGAGAGATGCGACGGTTCAGGAACTAGTGCCTTCACATTTCCAGCGACTATGTTCCCAATCTCACCAAGCGCATCGTGGATTTCATCCGACGTCGGTTCCGTTTCCGAAGAAAAAAGCTGGCGGGTGAGCGCAGCGGCCAACGATTGCGGAAATTGAGCGACAACCGCGCCTTGCCACGCGCCGTTGATTGCAACAAAGCTGGTAACAAATGGTGGCTCACCTACGCTACCCCCCGGGGTAAGCGCCAACGATTCGTCAAACATGGCGTCCCAGATTGATTGCGCTACATCGGCGATATCACTCTCTGGAAGTTGCATGACTCCACCTAATCGCTAGCCGAGTACTGATAACAAACTGAGCGGCCCACTCGGACTATGTCGCACTTGACGTCCAGACCGTAAATCGTCTCTGCACCGCCGAGGAATAGGTAGCTACCTGGGCGAAGCGTGGTCGCGCACTTCCGCAGGACGCTCGATTTCAGATCAGGATCGAAATACGTGAGCACATTGCGCAAAAAAACGATATCCATGGACGGTAGAGCAGGAAATGGTTCGATCAGATTTAGTTGCTGAAATGTCACCATCGACCGAATTGATTCGGCAATCTGCCAGCTTCGACCGCGCCTTTCAAAGTATTTGACGAGTAACGGCGCAGGTAGTCCGCGGTTAACCTCCATCTGTGTGAAGATGCCCGCAGATGCGACGCTCAGTACCTCTGCGGAGAAGTCCGTCGCAAGGATCGTCACATTCTTGATGCGGGGAAAGTGTTCCTTGATCAACATCGCGATGCTGAATGCTTCTTGCCCAGTGGACGAGGCCGCCGACCAAATCGACAATCGTGCGTGATCATTTCGGGCAAGGACCGCAGGAATGATGTCGGTGCGCAGTGCCTCAAACGGATGCACATCGCGGAAGAAATACGTTTCGTGAGTAGCCATCGCTTCCACAGCGGTTACCCGAAGCCGTGCGTCGCCCAGGCGCAGACGCGAGACCAATTCGCTGACCGATCCCAGGCCCTCCTCTCTTGCGACCGGCAACAGTCGCGCCTCGATCAGGTATTCCTTGCCCGGGTGGAGCGCAAGCCCACTGATGTCTCGGCAAAGATTCCGGAGGAACTCGAATTCCTCTGGTGACACAGTCATCGTGCTCTGCTTGCCTCAACGCGAAACCGAATCTCGTCCGCTATTGCCTCAACCGGCAGGATCGCGCTTGCGATGCTCGTCACCGAATTGGGCATGCTCGCCACCACTGCTGTCGCCGGAGTCTGCGCAATGACGACCCCGCCCGCGGCGACAATCGCCTCGGAACCACGTCGGCCGTCTTCACCCATACCGGTAAGTACGACACCCATAACGCCTGCGCCGTAGACATTTTCGGCAGATCGAAAAAGCACATCGGCAGAAGGACGACAAAAGTTTTCCTTGGGCCCGTCGTGCAAGTTGATGACGACGTCGTCGCCTGACCTCACCACTTCCATGTGCAGCCCGCCCTGGGCGATATAGATATTTCCGGCAACAACTACCTGTCCTTGTGTCGCCTCGCTGACCGAGCAGGGGGTCAACGAATTCAGCCGAGTAGCCAACATGCGAGTAAAGACCGGTGGCATGTGCTGAACGATTAGAACCGGTACTGCCAGCGGCGTTTTGATGCCACTGATCAAACTGGCCAAAGCTTCTGGGCCCCCAGTTGATACCGCGATGACAACCGCTCGGAACTGCACTGGACGGTTCGCCGGCACCTTCTTTGGTGGCATTGCTGGGGCTCGCAGATGGCCCGTGAGCGCGGGCGCTATTGCGCGAATGACCGGTACTAGCTCCGTGTGAATGTAATCCTGGCCGAGCCGTGTATCAGTTGAGCTGGGTTTCTGAACGAATTCAGTCGGACCCTCGGAAAGTGCACTCATCGTCTTGGCAGAAGCTGTGATATCGATGTGACTAAAGATCACGACTGGCAATGTTGGTGCAGTCCTACGAATCTCAGCAAGCGTTTCTAAGCCGTCCATCACGGGCATGTCGAGATCAAGTACGACGACATCAGGTTTTAGGCGGCCTATCTTTTCCAGACCAAGCCGACCATTTGCAGCGACGCCGACTGTCTCAAGATCCTTTTCCGTGTCGATTGCTTTTTGAATAAGGCGACGGGCGACGACGGAGTCGTCGATCGCGATGACCCTTACCTCCCTGGTGGTGTCAGTTGGGTACCACCTGCCAGGACTCAAATCTCAAACCCCAGAAGTTGCAGTTTCTCGAGAATTGCCTCTTTAGTGAAAGGCTTCATCACATATTCATCGGCGCCAGCCTCAAGGGCAGTCACCACCCGTGGGATTTCGGTCTCGGTTGTGACCATCACGATCTTGGCGGGTGAGGAGTACGGCTCCGCGCGAACCACCTTGATGAAGTCGATCCCCGTCATGACTGGCATGTTCCAGTCGACCAGGATGAGGTCGGGCATAGCTCCGGAATCGATTGCGTCTAGTGCAGCCTGCCCGTCGGCCGCGCCTACGACTTCGAAGCCAAGTTCCTTGAGCATTCGACCAAGGATCATTCTCATTGTTCGCGAATCGTCGATGACCAGCCCACGCATGGTTTAGCTACCTTCCCCTGCTGCCGAAAGTGAGAGCGCTCGGTCTGTATCCAGCACCAAAAGCAAGACACCCTCAAGTTGATAAGCGCCCGTGGTGAAGGATCGAATCGTAGAGTTGACGGTCTCAGGAATATCTTCTCGCGATTGCGCGTCGACATCCACTACGTCACCCTCTCGATCCACCACAAGGCTGACGGATTCCGTGCTCGACCTGACAATGACGTCGACTCGTTCCCCGGTGGCAGGCGGGGCGTCGTGAATTTCAAGCCTGCGACGGGCATCAATCGCGGTGATGATTTGCCCTCGCAGATTCAGTAACCCAGCAACATATGGGGCAGCGAGCGGCACCGGAGTCAGTTCGTGTCCCCTGACGATTTCCTGAATGCTTTCGACGTCAATCCCGATAGCCAAATTGCCGATCGTAAAGGTGCACAGCCGCGCCGTGGTCATACTTCACCACCGATTCCAGCTTCTTCTGCAATCAATTCAAGGTCAAGCACCTCTGTCACTCGACCATTGATCACGATGCACTCGCTCACACCATGACGGCTTGGAGGTTGCGGATCGACCGCTGGTTGGGGCACTACATCGTCGATTCGACCAACAACCAAGCCGACAGATCCGGCCGCCGTGGCACACACGACCGTGCTGACGACATCAAGATCACGATCTGGACCGACACCGCGCATTTCAGATCGGCGCTCTGGCAGAACTTCGCGGACTCGGATCAGAGGCAAAATCGCATCACGGTATTGAACGAAATTGCGCTCGCCAAGACTCTCAACGTCTCCTGACACGAATCGCTCAAGACGCTCGACATTTTCAAGCCTGAACGCGAGCTTGCCACCATCTTCGCCCGTGGCAACGAGCAGCCCAGCCGTGTCAAGAACATTGACATCGACCGATGATTCAAACGCCTCCGGAGCCGAAACAGCGGTGATTCCTGCCAGTGAAGCGATCCCCGCGACATCAAGGATCAGCGAAGGCATCCCATCGCCGAGAATGGTCACACCTGAAAACGCCCCAACGGACCGTGTCGCTTCAGTCAGCGGCTTCACCACGACGTCCGACGTCGCCCCCACTTCTGGAACGGAAAGCGCAAAATGCTTACCCTCGGTTTCAAGAATCACCAGTGTTTGACTGCCGACGGAATCGCGCTGCTCAACCTGCAGCACTCGGCCGAGATCTATCGCGGGTAGTAGGTGGCCGCGCAGACGAATAATCATGCTGCCATCGACTTCATCGATCGGTGTCGCGGCGTCATCTGGGTCTACGTGCAGGACCTCCTGCACGTTTTCTCGTGGGATGGCGTAACGCTGACCGCCGCAGCCGATTGTCAAAGTCGGCATGATGGCAAGCGTAAGCGGCACATTCATTCGGAATTGAGTGCCGACGCCGATGGTCGATGAAACGTCAATGCTGGCGCCAATGGACTGCAGGTTCGACCACACAACATCCATGCCAACGCCGCGACCAGACAGATTTGTCGCAGTGTCTTTGGTTGTCAGCCCTTGCTTGAAAATCAGATTGAGCGCTTCCTGTTCGCCCAATTCAGATGCCTCGGAGTCACTCAGGATGCCTGTGGCCACAGCGCGCGCAACCAGGGCAGCAGGATCGATGCCACGTCCGTCATCGGAGACTTCGATGTGTACGCGGCCGCGATCGTGGTGTGCCCTGATCAAGAGCCGACCGTTAGCAGGCTTTCCGGCTGCCACCCGTTCACTCGGTGTCTCGAAAGCGTGATCGATAGCGTTGCGCACTAGATGAAGCATTGGGTCCCGCAACGCTTCATTGACGGCACGATCAACGCCGACGTTTTCACCTTCTATCTCGACACTGACTTGCTTGCCGATGGCATTTGCCAAATCGCGAGCTATGCGGCGAAACTTTCCAATCACAATTCCAACGGGCTGAAGTCGCGACTCCATTACGCTTTCCTGCAATTCGCTGGTGATCAAGTCGAGCTGCCGATATACCGAATTGAGCGGCCCATCTTCGGTCGCGAACTCCGTCGCCCCGATTTGGCTACGAACAACCACTAGCTCGCCGATCAGGTCCATCAGCCCATCAAGAACCTCAACATTCACCCGCACAGATGCATCGGTATGAATTGCAGGTTGCTCGTCGTCACCACCATCGGATTCATTGCTGTTTGCAACACGGGTCGTTTGCAGCCCAGAATCTTGCGATTGGGTATCGCTTGTCAGGCGTGTGAGTTGCGCAATTACCGCCTCGTG
>JAHEXM010000330.1 GCA_023252115.1 Micrococcales bacterium
CCACTGCCGCCGATTCGGCAACCATTGCTGGAAGCGCAATCCTGGTCATTAATGGCCTGGGTTATGACGCCTGGGCAACAAAGATCGTCTCCAGCCTGGGCTCCACGCAGCCCACGGTTATTGATCTGGGACAGGTTGTTGGATTGTCGGTCGGAGCCAATCCACACATCTGGTACTCGCCTGACTACGTTGCTCAATCCGCAGCTGCCATCACCAGCATCTTCAAACAAAAGCTTCCCTCGGCTGCAAATCAATTCGACTCCTCGGCCGGCGCCTTCAAATCTGCGCTAGGTCCGTATCGCGATCAGGTGGCGGCGATCAAGTCCAAGTTCTCTGGAACAAATATCGGTGCCACTGAGTCGGTCTTTGACTACATGGCACAAGCAACCGGACTCGTCGTGACAACGCCGGATGCATTTCGTCTCGCCGAAGCAAAGGGAACCGATCCGACTGCACAAAGTGTGGCGACATTCAGCGATCAATTGACGAACGGGACCGACAAGGTCTTGATTTTCAACACCCAAACGCAAGGTGGGCTGCCGACCCAGATGCGACAGACCGCAACGAACTCACACGTACCAATTGTGGAAGTCACGGAAACCTTGACTCCGGCGAACGCCACCTTCCAGGAATGGCAACTACGCCAGCTTCAGGCTCTGTGGACGGCGCTGGGCGGAAACAAATCGTGACCTCTCTCGCAACCGCGGCCATCGCCATGCGCGATGTTGCAGTCGCTCGTGGTGGCCGACAAATTTGGTCTGGCGCCACCCTGGAAATTCCACGAGGTTCTTTCACTGCGCTAATCGGCCCCAATGGTTCGGGCAAGTCCACACTCGCTTCTCTCGTTCTCGGTCAACTTCAACCCAGCAACGGTTCGCTATCGGTACTGGGTGAGGTGCCACACCGGGGGAATCCGGCGATTGGGCTGGTCCCGCAGAACCACGCCCTCGACAAGGCCAGCGCAGTGCAATGCCGTGATGTCGTTGCACTCGGCTTGGCCGGCACTCGTTGGGGAATGGGCCTCCGCGGAAAGCAGGTTGGTCTGGCAGTGGACGCTGCCCTCGAGGCAGTTGACGGAATGACCTTCGGTAAGCGCCGCTTTGGCGAGGTTTCCGGTGGTCAACAGCAACGCGTCTCGATCGCACAAGCGCTCATCACGTCACCCGAGATGTTGGTGCTGGATGAACCGTTGGCGGGTCTTGATCTGCTGGGGCAAGTCGAAATCGTCGAACTTGTGCACCACATCAACCACGACCGTGGCGTCACCGTGGTCTTCATTACCCACGACCTGAACCCGCTGCTGGCCCACATCGATTCCGTCTTGTATATCCACAACGGGACGCCTCAATTCGGTACCACCGATGAAGTAGTCGATTCCGATGTATTGACTGAGTTGTACGGAACCCCTGTCCAAGTCACCCGCACTGCGGACGGCTGCGTCTTTACCCGAGCCGAGTAGGAATCGACATGTGGTTTGCCACCCTTGTTACATCGCCGTCAACTCAGAGTGGGATTGAGCTTTTAGCAACACCGTTCCTGCGAAATGCGTTGATCGCGGGAACGCTCATCGCAATCGCCGCCGGCGCCATTGGCTACTTCGTCCTGCTCCGTGACCTGCCGTTTGCAACTCACGCCGTGGCCCATATTGGATTCCCCGGCGCAACCTTTGCGATTTTGGTTGGCGCATCACCGGTAACTGGAATGCTGGTCGCCTGCGTCGGCGGTGGACTAGCCATTGGGTGGCTGGGCCATCGATCCGGGGAACGTGAAGTGGTCACCGGAACCGTCCTCGCGTTCGCTTCGGGCCTCGGTATCTTTTTTGCCAGCATCGCCACCGGCCAAATTGCCAGCGTCACCTCGATCTTGTTCGGCAATATCCTTGCCGTCTCCAGCACCCAAGTGATCGTGTTCGCCGCGATAACCGCGGCCGTCGTCGTGACTATCGGCCT
This sequence comes from Micrococcales bacterium, assembly GCA_023252115.1. Classification (GTDB taxonomy): domain Bacteria; phylum Actinomycetota; class Actinomycetes; order S36-B12; family UBA10799; genus JAHEXM01. The sequence continues at coordinate 1,950 of JAHEXM010000330.1, forward strand.
GATCGGCCGCAAGCTGATGTTCGCCTCGGTCGATCCTGTCGTTGCCGCCGCCAAGGGCCTGAATACGAGATTGCTCAGCGTTGTCTTCTTGGTGGCGATGAGCCTCGTCATCGGAATATCGGTAACCGTTGTGGGCGTGCTGCTGATATTCGCTCTGCTGGTAACTCCGGCGGCAACTGCCATCCGGCTCACTGCCCGACCATTGTGGGTAGTTCTGATTTCAACCGGGATCGCGCTCATCAGCGTCTGGGGCGGCCTCGTCGTCGCGACGTACCTGCCATGGCCACCAAGCTTCGTGATCACCACGATCGCGTGCATTTTCTGGGTCGCCGCGCCGTTTGCGGCGCGCCTGCGCAGATCTGATTCTGAGTCGTTGCATGCTGCCGGACAACCGGCGATCAGCCCGCACTAGTCAACCGACGACGGCGGCCCGACCAGAGAGTACCGATGACCGAACAACGCCCCGTGTACCTCGAATACACGCGCATCGACGACGAACTCAACGAAGCACGCCGGTTACTCAACCGCGGCGATTTCGAAGGCGCTCGAATTGCAGCTTGGGCAGCTCGCCAGCTCGCTACTCGCGACTACGTCATGGAACTGCTAGGTGAATGCGACGAACTTCTTGCTAGGTGCGACGTGTGCGAAGACGACTTGAGTGCTCGCGCTCGCCGCTTCTATCGGGGCGCCTGAGTTATCCAGGGCGTTGACAGATCCGACCCGCTAATTACTGAACGGGTATCGATTTGGTGATTGAGGCTTGGGGCGAGGCGGCCGACCCGAGCCCGGCTTGGATGCCGCAATCAGCGCCTCGGCGGTTGCACCACCTGCGGCAATGGTGATCTGAACAAGTTGAGTCGATAGTGCGCCCAACGCATGTAGGCGGACGGTGTTTGAGACCGGATTTGGAACCGGAACTTTCACTGGTGTTTGCATGCGTATCTCCCCTGTTTGCTGCACACCTATAGCCAACCGATCAAAGATGGCCAACAGGTTGCGAGCGTGTACCCAGACTGTGAAGTGTGTGTGAGCGTTTCAGCCTCGCCAGGTGAGCGCCGAGCACTCGTACCGACTGTGCGAAACAACTGGGTGAAGGTTACGTTCCGTCTGGTCGGTTCAGCGGGAACAACACGGTCTCGCGAATATTGCTTCCCGTCAAGAGCA
>JAHEXM010000331.1:0-671 GCA_023252115.1 Micrococcales bacterium
ATAAATTCACCAGCAGCCGATCGCATCTGCACCCGCGCCGAACGCGCCGAACCATCTTGGATGTCTGTTTCGGTAAATTTCTCGCCAATGACTGATTGCTGGTCGGGGTGGACAATCTCTTGCATACGCGTTCCGACCAACTCATCAACCGTCCAGCCAAGGACGTCAACAACAGCGGGCGAAATCCACTCCACAACACCGAGCTGGTCGGCGCGCCAGACAATATCTGAGGCGTTCTTCGCCATTTCACGAAAACGATCTTCGGATTCCTCAAGTTCCTCGCGAGCATTGACTGCGACCTCGGCATTGTGCCAACTGACAACAGTTCCGATCGGTTCGGTCGCGTCGTTGACTACCAACTGCGATATGGCACTAACCCACAGGTACTCACCGTTAAACCGTTTGACGCGAATCTGCCCGCCGGCCCGTTGACTACGACCCAGCGCGGGCAGATAGCTGGGCTGCAAATCGAAATCGTCCGGGTGAATGAGTTCGTCGACTGGTCGTCCCAGCAGGCGGATGGGGTCCCAGCCCAACATTGCGCGCACCGATGGCGAGATCCATTCGATCGCTCCGGCTTTAGTGATTCGGACGACCACGTCTGCAGTGTTGCTAGCCAAAAGTCGATAGCGCCGTTCAGCTTGCGCTGGCGCTGAGTCGTCGTTCTTGGC
>JAHEXM010000331.1:681-3108 GCA_023252115.1 Micrococcales bacterium
CCTCCGCGCGCAACGAGACGCGAACGCGGACCCAGACCACTGAATTGTCGGGTCGCAAATAGCGTTCTTCGAAGATCGCTTCCTCGACACCACCAATCGTTAGGTCCGCCACCACGTGTTTGTCGAGGTGTCGATCTTGAGGATGGGTGAGTTTGATGAAAGGAAATCCGACTAACTCCGCTTGCGAGCGTCCCGCGATGCTGGCGAACAAGGGATTGACTCGGAACAAACGACCGTCTAAGTCCGCAAACCCCATACCAATTGCGGCTTCGTCGAACATCGTTCCGAGTCGGATCTCGCTTGCTTCGAGTTCGGTTTGGAGTTGCCAGCGTGCAATGTCATGACCCAGCAGCTTCGCCATGTCGTCGACCACGTGACCTTCGGCTTCGGAATACGCTTGACCGGGACGGTCCCTCACAAGGACTAGCGATCCAACAATGATGGAGTCGACCAAAATCGGTGCTGCCAGCATTGCGGCGATCCCGAACTTGTGCAGATACGCCTTCATCATCGGACTCAGTACTTCGGAGGTGCGTTCGTTGGGCAGCTGAGTAATCGACTCAGGCCGTCCAGTCGCCGCAACCCGCCCGACTGCACCTACCCCAACCTTGCCTGTCCCGCTATGAAATAACTCAACCAAAAACGGTTGACGTGTCGGATTGCGATGGCGGTACCCAGCGGCATAGAGCAGGACGCCGGTTGAATCGATCATGGCCACCATGCACGCATCGCCGATCGATACGGCCAAATGATCCACTGCGGCCTCAATTGCTCTGGATGTGGTCGAGCCCTTGATGGCAAGTTGATTCGATATTTGACTCAGCATCCGAAGCTTGTTGCCTGGGACGACCAGGGCCTCGGTTGCCGCCAATGACTGTGCCATCGGATCAACAGGCGGCGACTCGGCCGTTCGCTCACTCATGTAGCGCCAGCCTTCTTTGTCGGACTTTGAGCCTATCGGTAAGAGCCTGAAGGGATAACTGCCAAAGGTCCCTACCGAACATTGGGCGGGTATACGCGACAAACCATCGCTTAGCCCAAACGGGCGTATTGCCGCGTTCAAGGCCGCCGCGAGCAATTGCAGCAAGCGCTTCACGAGAAGCAAGTCGACGTACTGAAGGCGTATCGTCTATTTCATGGCAGCAATTTGGAAGGGTGCTTTGGCATTTGGACTAGTCAATGTCCAAGTCAAATTGCATGCTGCTACTGAAGACCACGACGTGTCGTTCCACCAGACTCACAGCGCCGATGGTGGTCGTATCCGTTACCGACGCGTGTGCGAGATCTGCGACCAAGTCGTCGAGTATCGCGACATCACTAAGGGATACACAACACCCGACGGCTCGACGGTCACGGTCAGCAAAGAGGAGCTCGCATCACTGCCCTCGAATTCCAAACACGAGATCGACGTAATGGAGTTTGTCCCTGCTGAGCAGATAGATCCGATTCTGTTTGACCGTAGCTACTACCTAGAGCCGGAAGCTTCAGCTGTTCGCCCCTATGTCTTGCTACGTGAGGCGCTTAAGCAAACTGACAAAATTGCGGTCGCGAAGATTGCCATTCGCACCAAGACGCAGTTGGCTGCACTCCGGGTATACGGCGACGTAATCGTGTTGCAGACGATGTTGTGGGCCGATGAAGTTCGCAAGCCTGACTTCATGGTGCTTCATACCGATGCGGTCGAAGTCCGACCTAAAGAACTTGCCCTTGCCGCGAACTTGGTCGAGAGTCTCGAAGCAACGTTTGAACCGGAGCAATATCAAGATGAGTATCGAAACGAATTGATGGCGCTGATCGAGGCAAAGATTGCTGACGAGGCAGCTGTCTTTGCCACTGAGGCTGAAAGTGGTGCTGGCGTGCAGGCCCAGGTCTTGGACCTTGCGGCGGCACTTCAAGAAAGCATCGATCGACGCTCGGAAGAGACTCGTTCACGGCATCCATCAGCGAATGAAGCAGCCAAGGCGGCAAACGCTGGCGCAAAGAAGTCGGCCAAGAAGAAGAGCACTCCCCGCAAGACAGCTTGACCTACTCCTATACCCCGTTCCGCAAGGTGGAACATTTCGTCCATAGTCGCGCCACTTTGTTCCACTCTGCAGGGCGGTAGTTGCTCGGCGCTAGTTGCACGGCGCATCGGCGTTATGGAGCTAAGTCCGCAAGCAAGTCACCGTCGGTTGCTAGTCGTTGCAACACTTCGTCGAAACGAAGCTGCGTCAGATTGGTCGATTCAACCTCAGCCCACGTGCGAGGTGCTGCAACCGTTGGAAATTCGAGGCCGCGCAATGAGTAGGGCGCGATCGTTGTTTTGGCAGCATTGTTCTGACTCCAATCGACGAACACTCTTCCTTCGCGAGCGGCGCGATTCATGTTGGTGATCGCAAGTTTTGGCAGGATCCTATGCACCTCGACGCCTAACTGCCTGACGAATTC
>JAHEXM010000332.1 GCA_023252115.1 Micrococcales bacterium
GCTCGGCCGTCTTTTGCATTCACACTGCTGGCGCTTCCATGGTTCGCGTTGGCAGCGGTGATGGTTGGGCTGTCATTTGATGAGTTCCTGAAGAACGGCGAGGTCATTCGCTCGCCGCGACTCTTGGTCGGGATCGGCGCCTTCCTGGGTGCAGTGTTGCTGTGGATTGCTGGCATCATTTTGGAACGCATCGCGCGTAACCGAAATGAAGTAGTCCGCCTGGCTTACCTGGCCATGGATGGTCCGGTTAACGAACGGCCAACGTTCGTGTCAGTGCCATCACCCAGCGCTGAACGCAGTCAGGAATATCAGCACTCGCGTCCTGCCTGACGTCCAGTCGGGCCAATCGCTAGCCCGTGTAGCCCATCAAAAGCACACCAAATGGGCCATTGAACTTCGAACGGCTGTGAGCCGATGCCGATGAATCACCTATGGGCCGAGCTGGATCGCGCCATCGACCACATGGTGTTGCACGCCCAAAGCAGCTCCGGTCAGCCACCGTTCTGATCGGAGCCAGTTGCGCTGCTTTGACCTGTGGACTGCTCACATTTGGCACGACACCTGCCCAGGCTTTCAATGGCGGACAGAATCTTGCTGGCGCGATCGACATCACCGGCCTGGTTCCTGGTGCGTTTGTTGCCGATAACACCAACGCTGATGCATCGCCAAATGATGCGCTCGCCGGGGCAGATCACATGAGCTGGTGGAAGTTCACCGCTACCGCTGACCAGCAAATGACGGTATGTACATACGCAAAAGATCCTGTGTTCCAGAACGGCGACACTCAATTGGCGATGTACGACGGATCTACCTTCATTGGTTTCAATGACGATGCCGGAATAGCGTCAACTGGGCAGCCGCCAGAGTTGAGTGATGCCGCGGGCTCGACTGTCGGCAGCAATTCGAGCATGCACTTCACGGCCGTCAACGGGCATACCTACAAGATTGGGTTCGGTGGCTATGTCCAGTCGTCGGGTCTGGGTGTGGTCAATGTGGTTACCGGTTCGGGTGCTAACGCGTGCAACCCCGCCGGTCTGGGTTTGCCGAGCAAGCCGGCACCACCGACCGCTACACCCGCAACCTCAACGGTCAGCGTGAGTTGGAGTCCACCTGCAAGTTGGGGTTCAGCGGCTGCTCGCGGGTATTCGGTCACGTATTCGACTACCCGAACCGGTTCCTACGATCCTGCGCCTGGCTGCGAGGGTTCACTCACAGCGATCGCGACTTCGTGCACTGCGAACCTGACTGACTCAAGTCAGTACTTCTTCAAGGTCGCAGCAATCAACACGATCGGCGCGGGCGACGCATCGCTGCCGTCGGGCACAACTGTTCCGGCGGCGCCCGCGATTTTGCCGTCGAGTGCAGCTGCCAACCAGCAAGTGGTGTTGAACTGGGTCCCTGGTGACGATGGAGGTGACCCGATCGTCGGTTACGACGTCTTGGTTTCGACGAATGGTTCGGCATCCTTCCCAGCGGCAGGCGCTGGCTGTTCACCGGGCGAAATGAATGCATCGACCGCGACTAGTTGTACTGCGACTGGCCTGACAAATGGTTCGACTTACCAATACAAAGTCGCGGCGATAAACGGTTTGGGCACTGGCGCGTACGCGACGTCGGCTGTGTTTACGCCAGCAACAGTCCCAATCGCACCAGTGCGACCGACCGGCACGGCCTCAAATCATCAAGTGGTACTGAATTGGGTTGCCCCGGCTGACAGCGGTGGCAGTGCAATCCTTGATTACACGGTGAGTGCGGCAACGACATCTGGCGGCTCGCCCCCGGGTACTTACGGACTGAGTCCAGCTGGATGCATCGGTGCGCAAACTGGTTTGACGTGTACCGCAACTGGCTTAACAAACGGCACCAATTACTACTTTGTTGTCACTGCGCGAAACGCAATTGGTTCTAGTCCGGCATCACCTGAGTCGGCTGCCCTCACTCCCGCCACCGTGACCGCGGCACCCGATGCACCGAGTGTCGAGGCGCGGGATTCCGCCGTCAATGTCACTTGGGTTGCGCCAACTGACATCGGCGGGTCAGCGATCGTTGGTCACCGCGTGCAGATTTCGGAAGCACCCGGCGGGCCATATACAGATGCAGCGGGTGCTTGCTTGCCTGCAACGACGCTTGTGTCGACCGCCGTCACTTGCCGAGCAGGTGCACTGACTAACGGCCATACCTATTACTTCACCGTTGCGACTAAGAACGGGATCGGCGAAAGTGCACCCTCCGCGCATTCGGCAGGCGTCACACCAACGGCGTCGGCACCAGCCGCGCCGGCAGCCCCAACCGGAGTTGCGACCAACGCCCAAGTTGTTCTGAGTTGGGTTGCGCCAACTGACACCGGAACTTCGGCGATCACCGGCTATGCCGTCCAAGTCGCTACCGCTTCCTCGAGCGGACCATGGAGTTCCGCTGGGACTGGATGCGCTCCTGCAAGTACGAACAGCGCGACATCAGTTACCTGCACGGCAACCGGCCTAACCAACGATCAGGCCTACTATTTCCGCGTGGCAGCGATCAACAGCATCGGCACCGGTGACTTCTCGCCAGCATCGAGTGCATTGACGCCGCCAGCCCCGCCGCCTGCAGCACCGGTGTTCTTTACGCAGTCGCCTTCAGGTTGTGGTGGTTTCCCGGCAAAGATCAAGTCGAATAGGACGACCGTCGTACTTCCTCGCACCTGCACAACTAACGCAGGACAGACATTGAGCGTTTCGACGCGAACCGCGTCAGCCAAACTCGCCAAGCGGGTAAAGATTGTGCGCGCGGCCAAAGGAAAGGTGTCGATCAAGATCGTCGGCAAACCCAAGGTTGCCTTCACGCTGATATTCAGTGCCGGCGAGTCTGGGCAATTCCGCGCCTACCAAGGGACCCACGCCTACATCGCAAAATAGGCAATTCGTGGTTCGGCGGCTAGCTCACAAACGCGTGAAGTCCGTGGGTCTCGCTGTGGGTCGGCGATTGGCGGGTTACCGTCTATGGGTGGAACGACGATCGTTTGTTGGCATGCTCGCGCTCGGGGCAGTGAGTGCACTGAGCGGGTGCGGCGTCAGTTCCGCATCGGGGGATGGGCACGCAACGGCCTCACCGCTTGAGACCTCGATG
>JAHEXM010000333.1 GCA_023252115.1 Micrococcales bacterium
TTGCAAATGCGGATGATGTTCGTCTTGGTGCGCGGGATGTTCGGGCGTCTCTGAAGTCTCGGACGGTTCAGCCACGCGATACCACCAAGGCCACCGAGAGCAGTTCAGCTGGCAACTGCGGCGGGCTTCAACGAATACTGCGGGTTGAACATGATGGTGCGGCCATCAACTTCTGACAGTCGCCCCGTCACCACTATTCCGCGACCGGGCTCAACACCGGCGATGCGACGACGACCCAGCCACACAATGGTCACCCGCCCGGAACCGTCATAAAGCTCCGCCTCGAGCGCCGGAAGCCCAGTTGCCGGACGCAGAGTCACGGATCGCAGCGGGCCGCACAGGGTGACAACTTCACCGCAATGACAATCGCAAATCGTTGTTGCGCCAACATCGCGGCTGATCTGCTGCAAATCTTCGGCTTCAATCTGGGCGTCCGATGAACTCAACCGATGAACCGCACGACGCATGAATCCGTCGTGCTCACCAGCTACGCCTACCGCGTTTGCCATACCCCAAGCGTAACCCCGAAGTGGCCGTGATCGGATATCACAGTGCGAGAACTTCTTCCAGCAGCAAATCCAGCCATGTCCGATGCCGAGTTGCATGAGGCTTATGCCTGGCCCACTCCGGTCGATTCAAGTCGTCCGTGGGTCCGCGCGAACATGGCAACTTCGGTAGATGGCTCAATTTCGGGCAATGGCGGGCAGTCGGATTCCATCTCGTCGCCTGCGGATAAACAAGTCTTCCGATTACTGCGTGCAACGAGTCAGGTCATCCTTGTTGGTTCTGGGACGGCCAAAGCCGAGGGATACGGACCCGCCAAGACCTCAGCCGATCCACAGCCGGCGATCGCCCTAGTCACCGGTCGGGCAAACCTCGATACTTCGTCACCGTTGTTTGCCGATGCGACAACCCGGACAATCGTCATTACTTCGGAAGCCGCACCGACCGATAAGCGAGCAGCGATTGCCGAAGTTGCTGATCTGATTGTCTGCGGTTCAACGGGTGTCGATTTGCCGGGTGCGCTGCGCGAACTTGCGTCACGCGGGATCCAACGAGTGCTGTGCGAAGGCGGACCACACCTATTGGGTGATCTCGTTGCGGCAGGCTGCCTCGATGATTTGTGCCTCACGACTTCACCGTTATTGGTTGGCGGGCAGGCAACAGACGCCAAGGGCAATGAACACGATCCCGGGCGAATTCTCGCAGGACCCACGGGACTGCCCAACGGAACCAAACTGGCGCTGGCAAGTTTGATCGAAGCCGATGGTTCACTAATGGCCCGTTGGGCCGTTAGTCGCTAGTTGCTAGTTATCAGACAGAACGTCCTCGAGGTTGTACATCACCGGACGTTCCAGTTGTTCGTATGTGCAACTAGTCGGTGAGCGATCTGGACGCCACCGCTTGAATTGGGTGGTGTGCCGAAACCGATTTCCTTGCATGTGGTCGTAGCCGACTTCGCAAACGAGTTCAGGCCGAATGGGTTCCCAGTTCAAAGTCTTGCCCGCTGACCAGCGACTTTGCGCACCCGGCAAACGCGCATTCTCGTGTGCTGACTCTTCAGCCCAAGCTCCCCACGGATGATCCACAATTTCATTCGCTTCCATCTTGAGCGGTTCCAGAACTTTCAGCAATTCCGTGCGTTTTGCCATGGTGAACGAGGCACTCACTCCTACGTGTTGAAGTTTCCCTTTGTTGTCATACAAGCCGAGCAGCAGCGAGCCAACCACTGGACTAGTTTTGTGCAATCGGTATCCAGCAACGACGCAGTCAACGGTCCGCTCGTGTTTGACTTTGACCAGTACTCGCTTGTTTGGTTGATAAGGCTCATCGAGTGGCTTCGCGACGACTCCGTCCAAGCCCGCGCCTTCAAATTGTTCGAACCATCGCTGGGCGAGCGCCAAGTCATCAGTTGCTGGCGCCAAATGAACTGGTCCATCGACACCAGCTAGCACCGTTTCAAGAACCGCACGCCGCTGCGCCTGTGGCTTAGCCATCAGATCCTCTTTGTCGAGCGCCAAAATGTCGAACGCGATGAAACGGGCCGGGCTAACCTCAGCAAGCAACTCAACGCGTGAGTCGGCTGGATGAATCCGATTGAGGAGTGAGTCGAAGTCCAGTCGATCGTTCTGGACGATGACTATCTCGCCGTCAAGCACCACGCGTGGCGGCAGCAAGTCTCTGACTGCGGCCACGATCTCGGGAAAATAACGTGTCAATGGCTTCTCATTGCGACTTCCAATAACCACTTCATCACCATCACGAAAGATGATGGCGCGAAATCCATCCCATTTTCCTTCGTACTGCATCCCGGTGGGGATTGCCTTTGCGGGCTTGGCGAGCATCGGAGCGACGGGCGGCATCACTGGCAACTTCATGGGCGCACCCTATTCTGTCCACCACCTGTCGCAAACCGAAAAGGAATCAGCAATGGCACTCTCACTTCGAAATGTGACTTTCGACTGCGCCGACCCGAAGGCGCTCGCTGCTTTTTGGTCTGAGGTGATCGACAAGCCGGTGGCCGATTATTCAAATGATGAGTTCGCGGCAGTGGGTATGGGCGAAGCCGGTGAGGTCGGAATGCTGTTCCTGCGCGTGCCTGAACCGAAAACCGCCAAGAACCGATTCCATCCCGACCTTACGGCGAAGGACCGCGAAGCTGAGATTGAACGCCTCGTAACGCTCGGAGCAACGCGAGGCTCGGACCACGAGATGAAGCAGATCGGTGCGGTTTGGACAGTGATGCAAGATCCTGAGGGAAATGAGTTTTGCGTCGCTCAACGCTGACAGCGTCCGGGCGACCAACTCGCGATTAATTAAGGGTCATCAACTCAATGCCATTTCCAAAGTACGAAATAACGATCGATACCGCCACGACTCCGGCCGTGATGGCGACGCCCAAGCCATTGATTTTAGATCCGATAACCATGATCGGGGTATCGAAGAGTACCTCGCGAACCGTTCGCCTCTCCCTTGGATTTTGATTTGCTTGACGCCACATGATGTTGACGAACGGATCCTTGAACAGCAGCAGAACTAGCGCTACCCGAAAGAGGCCCAGCGGCGCCAACATGATCAAAACAAAGAGCACGAGGTAAACGGTTTC
>JAHEXM010000022.1:0-9742 GCA_023252115.1 Micrococcales bacterium
CTCAACTCGGGCGATTTCGCGAAGTCTTGAAAAGGAACTCCCCCATGTGAGCGCAGTTCAACTGCCGACAAAGGGTCGGGGTCAAGCTTTGAACTGGGTGTGGTCACACAGTGATGCAGCCGTTGTTTCATACATGGACATCGATTTATCGACCGACTTGTCGGCTTTTCTTCCGTTGATCGCGCCAATCATCACCGGTCACAGTGATATTGCAATTGGTTCGCGACTGACCCACAGTGCTCGAGTAGTTCGCGGACCGAAACGCGAGACAATCTCTCGCTGCTACAACTTCTTGCTGCGCGCTTCGCTCGGAACACGATTCTCGGATGCGCAATGTGGATTCAAAGCCATCCGAACGGACCGCGCACGAGAACTACTTCCCTTCATCCAAGATTCGCAATGGTTCTTTGATACGGAACTGCTCGTCCTTGCAGAACGTGCAGGTATGCGAATCCATGAAGTGCCAGTTGACTGGATCGATGATCCGGATTCAAGTGTCGATCTGTGGTCGACAGCTGTGGCTGATCTGCGCGGCATTGTTCGCATGATCCGTCAGGGGCCCGCCGATTTTTTGCCCACCACCACGGCCATCGGCGTGCCGACCCAGCCACTTCATTCAGCTAACCAATCAAGACCACTCGAGCAAAGGACAACCACGTTATGACGGCAATTGCGCTTGAACCTGCGGTCACCGATGAGACGCGACCCTCCTTCGTTTCCAGACTCGTGCGCGGACGCCCAGATGACCCAGCATGGGTTCGACCGTCACTCGTTGCACTGCTGTTACTTACCGCGTTTGCATACATGTGGGCCTTGGGTGCATCAGGGTGGGCGAATTCGTTTTACTCGGCCGCTGTGCAAGCAGGCACCGTCAGCTGGAAAGCGATGTTCTTTGGATCTTCTGACGCGGCTAATTTCATTACCGTCGACAAGCCTCCGGCAGCGTTGTGGGTAATGGAACTGTCGACGCGCATGTTCGGCGTCAGTTCGTGGTCGATCCTGTTACCGCAGGCTATTGAAGGTGTCGCTGCCGTTGGCCTTCTCTACTTGTGCGTGCGTCGATGGTTTACCCCGGCAGCTGGACTAATCGCTGCTGCTGTCTTCGCTTTCACACCCGTGGCCGTTTTGATGTTTCGGTTCAATAATCCCGATGCGTTGCTTGTCTTGCTGCTGGTGGCAGCTGCCTACGCGACAACCCGCGCCATTGAAAAAGCAAGCCTGCGGTGGCTCGTGCTGACCGCCATATTGATCGGGACCGCGTTCCTTACGAAGAGCCTTCAAGCATTTCTGGTCGTGCCTGCTTTCGCACTCGCCTACGTGATCGCTGCTCCCGTCGGGTTTGGCCGACGACTGTTGCACCTAGGCGTTGCTGGCTGCGCAATTGTCGTGGCCTCCGGTTGGTGGGTAGCCATCGTCGAACTCTGGCCAACCTCTTCACGTCCGTACATCGGTGGATCGCAAACGAACAGCGCATTAGAACTGATATTTGGATACAACGGCTTCGGCCGGCTCACCGGTGAAGAAGCCGGAAGCGTCGTGCCGGGTGGAGCCGCTAGTAACACCGGTGGCCTCCTCACTGGCGGACCAACGGGATTGGGTGCTGGCGGCGCAGGTCCTGGCGGTGGATCAATGTGGGGTGCCACCGGGTGGAGCAGAATGTTTAGCTCCGAAGTGGGCGGTCAAGTGTCGTGGTTACTCCCGGCGGCGATGATTTTGTTGGTGGCGATGGTCGCGTATTCATTGACCAAAGGCCGCACCGATCGCTTGCGGGTAGCGGTATTGATCTGGGGTGGTTGGCTGCTAACCACGGTGATCGTCTTTAGCTACATGCAAGGAATCTTTCATGCCTATTACACCGTTGCTCTGGCCCCGGCGATCGGTGCAATAGTCGGCATTGGTGGCACTGAACTATGGAAACGGCGCGAGACTTGGGCTGCGCGCATTGGCTTGTCCAGCGTAATTGGCGTGAGCGCAATCTGGGCATTCGTCTTGCTCGGCCGCAGTCCCAGCTGGTTTCCGTTACTGCGCTTTATGATCCTGCTCGCCGGAATCAGCGTCGCAGTGATTCTTCTACTGGCGCCATGGTTTCGAGCGCGAACAATGCTTGCCATTGTTGTTGTTGCTGTGGCTCTCGGCTTGGTAGCCCCTGCTGCATACGCAGCGCAGACCGTTTCAACCGTACACAGCGGAAGCATTCCGACTGCCGGACCGACGGTGGTCGGCGGTCGAGGTGGGCCCGGCGGTGGACCAGGCGGACCCGGTGGCGGACCCGGTGGAATGGGTCGGCCGGGCGCGCAGAATCGACTTGGTGGTCCGGGTGGATTCGGGGCGCAAGGTCAACCAGGTGGTGGTCAACCCGCAGGTCCTGGTACTGGGCATGGAATGTTCGGCCCACCATCGCTCGGACAAAATGGGCAGGGTCCAGGGCAAAGTCAGCGAGGCACTGGCCCCGGAGGCGGTTTACTCAACGGCAGTTCGGCAAGTGCCGCGATGGTCGCTGCGCTGCAACACGACGCATCCAAGTACACGTGGGTCGCAGCTGCTGTGGGATCGAATACTGCCTCTGGTTACCAACTCGGCTCAGGCAAGCCAGTTATGGCAATCGGTGGATTCAACGGATCAGACCCTGCACCATCCTTGGCGCAGTTTCAGCAATACGTAGCGCAAGGAAAGATTCATTACTTCATCGCGGGCGGCGGAATGGGAGGACCGGGCGGCGCAACGGGCGGGCCCGGCGGCGGCAAAAGTGGAACGTCGAGTCAAATCACGTCATGGGTTCAATCGAATTTCACTGCACAAACGATCAACGGTGTAACGGTGTACGACCTGACCATGCCGAATCAATGATCGGCGACGGTTGGTCGTCAGTATGCGGAGTTAATTCCGTCGTTCCACTTCTGGAATTTCGACATGCCGTAGTTGGCTTTGACGTACGCCAGGGCAGCCCAGATGTTCGTATAGGGACGCGCTTGGAACTTCAAGCTGCGATAACCGCGCTTGGCGTGTGTCTGGTAGGTGTCACCAATGACTTGCAGCAGTCCTTTTGACGGATCTCCAGCGGCAGCGTTGCTATCGGTCAGATTGGTGGAACGCGGATCGCCATCAGACTCTTGCTCGATTTGAGCAAGGATGCCGGGCAGGAACTTGGGCGGAATCCTGTGCTCGGCCATTACCGCCAGCGTGATGTTTGCCCAGCGGGTGATCTTGCGCGGAAACTTCGTGCCGCGGGGCCGCCGCAGTACCGGCCCGGTCCAAGGTGATGGACCGCTGTTGGCATTAGCGATCGGTGCCGGAGCAGCCGGCAGAATCGTCGCCACCGCATCGGGCGCTGCCGATGCGAGCCTGTTGTTCCCAGCCTGTAAGTCGAGCGGCGCTACTGCGGCCGTCGTGGCAGCGATCAATATTTCGCCACGTGATGATTGCGCATTGATCGTCTGCACTTGGTCTACCGGAGTATCAGCAGCCTCCGCGTGACCCGACGCAGCCGTGGACAAAGCCGCACCAGCCAGCACTGCACAGCCAAGAACGGCAGCAGAGGTCGACCAAGGCAGGTTCCTCACCCGGCGCACAACAACCCCCAGCAAAACAATCGGTCACACAAAAATTGGGGGGAGTTCCACGATGACTCAGCAATTCGAGTCTGACCAGTACACAGCGGAGTTGTTCCGCTCACACATCGTCAGTCAATGCTGACAAAACGGACAGGAGCGGAGCTCAACGCGCGAGAAACCCGTGCGAGAACGAAAAATCGCTCAAACCGTAGAAGGAGTTGGCATGGCTGCTGAACGAATCGGAATCATCGGATTGGGACTGATGGGCCTGCCAATGGCCCGAAATTTGCATTCCGGTGGATATGAAGTGGTGGCCTTGAACCACTCAAATGTCAAGGTGCGCAATGACCTGGAAGCTGCAGGTTTCACCATCGCAACCTCGGCAGCAGAAGTTGCTGCACAGGCCGATGTCGTCATTTTGATGTTGCCCCAATTCGGAGGTGGTCAAAGAGGTTTTGCTCGGCTCTGACGGCGTCATCGAATCAGTGTCGGCCAACTCACTGATCATTGACATGGGGACTACCCGCGTCACCGACACGCGAGAGTTCGCAACCCGAGTCGAAGCAAAAGGCGGCCACTACGTCGACGCTCCGGCATTGCCACAGACAGCACAAACCCCAGCGAATACGACCGTTTTTGGGCCTTACGGGCCTAAAAACGTCGTATTCGCTGGGGTTTGCGGGAAGAAAGCGGGAGTTACTTGTTGACCGCGTCCTTGAGGGCCGTGGCCGGCTTGAATGCAGCTGCGGTGCGGGCCTTGATCTGAACCGGCTCGCCAGTCTGCGGGTTGCGGCCCGTGCGGGCGGGACGGTCGGCCAGGTTGAAGGTACCGAAACCTGAGACCGCGACCTTGCGGTCCTTGTTGAGGCCTTCGACGATCGACTCCGTCATGGCGGTCAAACCGGCTGCTGCCTCTTTGGTCGAGCAACCGAGTTTGTCGGCGATTGACGCGACCAGCTCTGAGTGAATCATTTGCATCCCTACCTGTAGACAGTGAATTTCCCGGGGAAAACGTAACAGCGCGGGTTTTCGGGCCGTACAGACGGTGTGGATTTGGGCCAACCGCGGACTTTGGGCCACTAGCGGACCAGGTAATCCGTCACCGTCTAAACGGCAGCAGGTGGTGCAATCTGAACAAACGCCGTGGAACACTGCGGCATGGTCGATGCGAGCGCGAGAGACAAACAGCCGCACCGCATTCGGCTGCTGGCGACCAAGCCAAATTGGGCCGACAACATTCACTCGGGACTGTGGGGTCAAGTCAAAGCCGAGCTGAGAAGTTACTTCCACAAGCCCTACGACGTGCCAACCGTCATTGCCATCAACATGCTGTTGGCACTGTTCGCCTGGTTCTTCATTAACCCCGATGTCGTCCTTCGGTATACCGCCCTGGTGTTCCTCCCGGTTGCCCTAATTGCCTGGGCATTTGCCGACGTTCCCTCGACCAACCTCTTTGGCAGCGCCCCGGTCCAGACGCTTCGCTATATCAATGAGCCGGAAAATCTGCGGCGCATGATGACAGTCAAAAACATTGCCCTGTGGATCTTGGTCGCTCCACTGTGTTTCGTCTTATCGCTCTGTTTGTTGCCCAGTCAGCACGACACTTTGATCTCGTTAGCAGTCTGCTTAGCAGTCGTCTTCTTGCCGTTCTCGTATCTAGGCCTCGCGGCCGTCATTGCACCGCTGCTGCCGTTTCACCCGATGAAATGGAAAGAACGACTCAAACGCAGGGATACGTGGCTTCGCTACGGACTCTCAATTGGAGTTGCCTACTTTGCCCTGACCGGTCCAGCAACGGTTCTGGCACTGGGGCCTGCCTGGCTCGTTTTTAAGTTCATCGGACAAGAACCGATACACGTTTTCTTGGCAGCCGTCATCTTGACGCCCTGGGCATTTATCTTGTGGCGGACGGGACTACACATTTCAACTTGGATCGTGGCCAAACGTCGCCAATGGCTCGAGAACTTCCTGAACGACCCTGCCCGCGGCTAGCAATCGCGGTTAGCTGTTCCGCTCATCGGGTGCAACGCGCTGCACAATGAGCCGCCACCTGGCTAGCGTGTGCGCCATGACTGTGAACAAGGTTGCGATGTTGACTGCGGGTGGACTCGCCCCGTGCCTGGCAACGGCCGTTGGCGGCCTTATCCAGCGCTATACCGAAGTTGATCCCACCATCGAATTGATCGCCTACAGCGACGGATATGACGGACTCCTTCGCGGAAAGTCCACCGTCATCGATGAAACCGTTCGTAACGGTGCATCACAACTTCATCTGTTCGGCGGCAGCCCGATCGGAAATAGCCGAGTCAAGCTCACGAATGTTGCCGATTGCGTCAAGCGTGGTCTCGTCAAAGAGGGCCAAGACCCGTTGAAAGAGGCCGCCGATCAACTGACTCGCGACGGAGTTCAGGTGCTGCACACGATCGGTGGCGATGACACCAATACGACCGCAGCTGATCTGGCGGCATATCTACATGAAAACAACTACGAACTCACCGTTGTCGGATTGCCGAAAACCATCGACAACGACGTGTTCCCGATCAAGCAGTCGCTAGGTGCATGGACGGCAGCGGAACAAGGATCGATCTTTGCGCAAAATGTCATCGCCGAAGGCAGCGCAAATCCGCGTGCGCTCATCGTTCACGAAGTCATGGGACGCAGCTGCGGCTGGCTGACTGCTGCAACTGCCGCGAAGTACACGGAATGGCTTGATAGTCGCGTCTGGGTCCCCGAGATCGGCCTGGATCGCCGCCGTTGGGACATTCACGCAGTCTTCATCCCCGAGATGGGCTTCGATATCGCCGCCGAGGCAGAACGCCTGCGGGCAGTGATGGACGAGGTCGGAAATGTGAACATCTTCTTGTCCGAAGGTGCCGGGCTTGAACAGATTGTTGCTGAACTCGAAGCGGCAGGCGAGACCATCCCCCGCGACGCGTTTGGACACGCAAAGCTTGACGCAGTCAACCCAGGTCACTGGTTCGGCAAGCAGTTCGCCCAGATGTTGTCGGCCGAAAAGACCGGAGTATTCAAAAGCGGCTATTTCTCGCGGTCGGCTGCGTCGAATGCGGCTGACCTTGAACTCATCAAGTCATGCACCGATTTGGCAGTTGACTCCGCACTGCGCGGCGACAGTGGTGTCATCGGTCAGGACGAGGATCAAGGTGACACGTTGCGGGCTATTGAGTTCCCGCGGATCAAAGGCGGCAAACCCTTCGATATCGATCAACCCTGGTTCGGCGATCTGTTGGCTGGCATCGGCCAGACCAAGGGTCCGAAAGTGGTTTCTGAACACTGATTTTCTCAGCCGATTCCTAGACTTCTCACCTTAAGTAAACGTGGTGTTTGGGATCAGTCCGAGCTCATCGAAACAACTAAGAAGTCTGGCTGATCTGTCGATCATTCCCTTTAGTGTGCGGTAACCGCGCATGAGTCTGCGCCCGACATTGTCTGGAGATCGTCATGAGTAATCCTTCGCCACCACCGGCAGCAACCAAGCGCTTTGACTTTCGGTCGGTAACTGAGAACCGCGGACTACTGATAGCAATTGTCTGCATTGCTGGTGGACTATTACTCGTTGCAGCATCCGCAGTCGGCGCGTTCGCTGGCATTGGGCTGACGTCAGTCGTGGGCGGCCCGGGTGGCAAAGCTGGCAAGCCCGGGATGATGCAGCGTGGCGGACCGATGGGTGGAAACGGACCGATGGGTGGCCGCAATAGCAGCCAGCAACAAGATCCGGGTGCAGATCACGGCGGACCTCAGACGTTTTCATTGGTCGATCCAAACCAAGGTCCGGGCGACGAGGGACCAGACCAAGGCGTTGATCCCAACCAGGATCAGGGCGGCCCAGACCAACAAGGGCCAGCTGGCGGCGATCAGTCAGACGGTGGCGAACAGGGAACCTGATTTAGGCTCCGCCACCTGGCATAGAGCCCTGAGCCTTACCGCCCGGGTGGAAGAACGAGATGACCAGACAGATCGCCATCACCACTGCCATTCCATACAGCACCACTTGAATTGCGGACGCAAAGTCATTTTCGAAAATGCTGGTGATCTTTTGCTGCATCGCCGCTGGAATGTTCGAACCAGAATGACCTGACGGCGCACCGCCACCACTCGATGCTGCTGAGGCGATTTTGTTGGCTTGCGTCAACGGCACCCCGGCTTGGGTCAACGAGCTAACGAGCTTGCTAGTGACCGTATTGATCATCAAGGTGCCAAGTACTGCTAGCCCGACTGCTGCCCCATAGGTACGAAGCGTCATAACAACGCCGGTGACCTCACCGTAAGAGGCGTTGATCGCGCGGTTGGTTGCATCAGTGCTGGCAGGACCGAGGATCAATCCCATCCCTGCCCCAGTCACGATGATCCAGGGAGTAATCGCTCCACTAGAAAGCGCGGTCGATTTCATTCCCCACACAACAAATCCAACGGTTGCCACTACGCAGCCGATAATCAGTGGTTGCTTTACTCCAATGTTGTCGAGCATCCGTCCGCCAAATTGCGCGGCGACGACGAAACCTACGAAGAACCACATCAGGAAGAGTCCTGCGTTGCTTGCGGTGTAGCCAAGAGACACCTGCGCGTAAAGACTCAAGAAGAAGAACAACGGCACGAATGCAGCTGACATGAAAAACAGCACCAACGTGTCGACACTGAATGCACGCCCCTTGAAGATACGAATCTTGATCAGCGGGTGCTTCACTTTGGTTTCAACATAGACAAAGATTGCCAAGATGATCACGCCGAGGGCGATTGATCCAATCGTCTTGACGTTGCCCCAGCCCCAGTTGCTTGCTTGCTGGAAACCCAGCACCGATAGGCCCATTCCGACCGCAACCAAAACAGCGCCAATCCAGTCCATGTATTGCTTTTCTTCGGCCTTGCGATGCGGAATCTTTGCGACAAAAGTCAGAGTCAAACCGATGATGGCGACTGGGATGTTGACCCAAAAAATTGCCCGCCATGTCCACTGTGTCAAGTATCCACCAGCAATCGGACCGACTGCAGTGAAGGCACCGGTGAGCCCAAAGAAGATCGCGAGCGCCTTGCCGCGCTGCTCGATGGGAAACACGGCGACTACCAATGCAAGGGCCGCCGGAAACAGCAGCGCCGCCCCGAAGCCTTGAATCGCTCGAAAGCCAATAATCCACGCTTCAGCGGACGCGCCCTTAGGAGTGAGCCCACACATACCGGATGAAACGGCGAAGAAAATTGTGCCAACGATGACCATCTTCTTGTGACCGAGAATGTCGGACAGACGTCCGCCGAAAGCAAAGAACGCCGCCATCGCGAGTAGGTAGCCGTTGACGATCCATTGAACGCCGGTATCAGTCAGACCGAGTTCAGTTTGGATCGTCGGTGCGGCAATCGAAACGATCGTCTGATCGATAAAGATCAGGGCGACCGAGAACATCATGGCCGTTAAGGCAAGGTATTTCGAGGAGCGGAAACCTGAGGAAGTTTCGGCAGCGGCGGTGCTTGCGCTATTCGACATAGCGAAATCAAACCACTCCGGGCGCCTCATATGCCCATTTATCGGGCTCCATCAACGCAAGAAGTCCGGTCACCCGCCGTGGCAGGAGACCGGACTCTGTGCGTTTAGTAGGTCAGGCAGTCGACCACGGTGACCAACCACGTGATTTGTGCGTCTTCCATGCGATGTAGTCCTGTGCCCAACGAGGTGCCTTGTCGGCCGTACGCGCGAAGCGTCCACCGCCATTTGACAACCAAGTTCCGCGATCAAAGTTCCAAGCGCCGAAGTAATGGCCATCGTTGTATTTGTAGTTCGTGCCAGATTCCAAGCGGCGAATCTTGCGGCCCTCGGCGGTATTCGACAGCTTATGTGCAGCTGCGATCTGTCGAAGGATCTTTTTGCGCAAGTGGTAACGCTTGATGTGTCGTTCGGTAACCGGCAACGGATAAATGCCATAGCGCGCAATCGTCAACTCACGAACTGATGGCACATGCGGTGCTGGCGCGGCCGGCCCAGGCGCAGGTGCTGCTGCCGGTTCAACAGCTGGCGTCGCAGCAGGCGCTGCGTCGTCGGCCATTGCCGGGCTGCTTACGCCGACAAGGATGGCACTAGGTAAAACAATTCCCGCTGCAAACGCTGAAACAATACGAGTCGAACTCATTGATTACTCCCGAGCTCATGACGTCACCCTCCGGTGCGTGCGCTGCCGCAACAAGCG
>JAHEXM010000022.1:9752-11401 GCA_023252115.1 Micrococcales bacterium
CCGTCACTAACAAAGGTAACCGTGGCTGAATCGCCGATTTCGGACAAATGCCTGCAAATAAAGGGATTCGTGGGTTTCGTCACCATCAAGTGCGCCAGCTCACCGCGCCAAATCGATCGGCTTCTGATCGCGCTAGTGCGGGCTTGCGGCAACAGTTGTAGCGCACTGCAATCAGTGCACTACACACATGCATCACCCGTTTGGGGGGCGCCAAGACTTGATCTGGTCGCAAAATGCGTGTGTTCCCAGCCGAAGTCGGTGGCTGGTCGCTACGCGTTTCCCGTACGTCGGCGCGACCGAACCAACAACATCGTGATGCCGATGACTACACAAATGCCAATGGCCAACAGGACGCCAACGGTGATCAGCTCAGTTTGCCGCTTGGTCGAATCCGAAATCAGTGATGCGGAAACTGACGATGAATTGTCCATGTGTGCACGTGGCTGCGGAGCCGGCACTGCTGCATCTGGCTTCGATGCCGGAATCGGATTGGCGGATACAGGGTCTGGAGCAGGAAATTGTTCAACCGGAGTCAACGTTGCGGCATTGGTGAAACCCCAGTTCATCAATTTCGTCGCGGCACGTTTGGTGCTTTCGGTGTAGTTCATCATTGAGATGATCAAGGTGCGATTGCCTTGTTGAGCGGCTCCCACGTAAGTGCGCCCGGCGTTTGATGTGTAACCGGTCTTGCCACCGATGAGACCTGGGTAGTTCTCTTGCGCTAAGGGGTCAAGGGTCTCGATCTGTTCACTCGCGCCGCCCATCGGAAATGCTGATTTCTTGACCGAGAGCAAAGCGCGGAACGTTGGATTCTGCAGCGCCGCGCGCATGATGAGCGCCAGGTCAAATGCGGAACTGTGCTGACCTGGAGTATCGAGCCCACTAGGACTCATGGCCACCGTGTCGTTCGCGTGCAGACGCGCCGCTTCTGCGTTCATCGCTGCCACGGTGTTCTGCGGCCCGCCATAGGCATTAGCCAATGCCATGGCCGCATCGTTCCCGCTGCGCAGCAGCAAGCCGTGGAATAGATCCCGGACGGTGTACTGACCACCTTCGACGATGCCGACTTCGGCACCATCAGCCTGGTCATCGACCTTGCGCCCGACATAGTGGGTGCTGAGTTTCAGATGGGGCAAGAGCGTCTCGGACGTCAGAACCTTCAACGTGCTTGCTTGAGGCAGGTGCGCATGCGCATCACGTGCTGCCAGAACTTGCCCCGTGGTGGCATCGGCAACAACCCACGACTGTGCTGAGAACCCGGGAGGTCCGATCACCGGTGGTGGCGGGGCTGGCGCCACCGGGGCCGGGGCCACTGGTGCAGGGTCCTGGGCGAAAGCCGGACCCACAAAACCGGCGCCACCCCCTACTACGCCGAGTAGCACGGTGGTCGCGCAGAGCCGTACGAACCTTTTGCTGGCGGTGTGAGCTTCGAGCACAGCGCACGATAACCCGAGATTTCGGTTGAAGCCTGACCATCCGCGCCGGGTCTTTCAAACGATCACTTAGCGCGAGATTGCGAGCAGTCGCAAGATCTCCAGGTACAACCACACAATGGATGCCGCGAGCGATGCGGCGAATGTCCACGCGTATTCCTCCGACACCCCAGCCTGAAGCGCCCGATCCGTCTGCCCAAAATCAATCAGCAAAGA
>JAHEXM010000023.1:0-4506 GCA_023252115.1 Micrococcales bacterium
GCCACAACAGCACGATGTGGTCCCAGGTAACTACTGACTTCGCCGCCAACAGCACCGTGAACGAAAACGAGATGTCCTCGTAGAACCCGACACGAAACTCAATCGCTAAGTCGCTCAGGAAGGTTCGCTTGTAAGCCTTGTTGCAGGCGATCCACAAAATGCCGAAGAGTTCAGGCCTCGCGGTTGGTGTGAATTCGGGCCCCTCGAGCTCTGCGAGCAGCGCACCACCCTTGGCTCGCTCAACTCGGCCGTCGGCGTAGGACCGTGCGTAGTTATAGACAAGGAGGTCCGGCTGATCAGTTTTGCGAAGCGTTTCCGCAATTCCGCTCAAGGATCCAGGGGCCAGGGTGTCGTCTCCATCCAGAAAAATCACGTACGTTCCAACCGCTGCCGTCAGAGCGGCATTTCGCGCTTGACCGAGTCCACCGTTCTTTTCCAGGTGCAGCGCGCGAATTCGTGAGTCGCGATCGGCGTACTCATCCAGAATCGCGCCGGCGCTATCCGGCGTGCAGTCATCGACACCAATGATCTCTAAGTCATCGAAGTCCTGCGCCAAAACTGAATCAAGGCAATCGGCAAGGTACTGATCCACGTTGTAGATCGGTACAAGAATCGAGAAGAACGTCACGATGTAATGCGCCGATTAGCCTCGGCAAGATCCTCTTCGAAATCGACTTCGACGGCCAATAGATCTCCGACATCAACGGGATGAACTTGAAGACCATCGTTTGCGATCGCCGTTTCGAGACCGCGTTCGAAGTAGTCGTTGTCAGCGCACGCTTTCAGGTGCTGCAACAACAGGTCCCGGTCACTCGCACTCACTGTATTGACGCCGACAGCTTCGCCGATCGGAATCTTCACGACCTTTGACAGTTCGCCGATCGTGCCAGCTTCCGTCAGCGTGTACTTGACCTCTTCTTCGCCGACGGCCATCGGTTCAACACAGACAGCGGTTTGACCTGCATCAACCGCCTCACCAATTCGCGCCAAGACACTGGCATCGAGAACGACGTCACCGTTCATCCAAACGACTGCGCCGTCAGGGCCAATCTCGAGCGCTCGCTGAAGTGAACGAACGGTGTTAGTGCGGTCGTATGAGTCGTTGTACACAAACAAAGCGTCCGGGCACGCCTCCATCACCAAGTCCTGTTTGAACCCGACCACGATCACTAGCTTGCCGGCTGGCCAAACTTCCCTGACAGCCTCGACCTGCCGACCCAGAATCGTGCGGCCATCTGCCAGTTCCGTGAGCGTTTTAGGAATAGGTCGCCCCAGACGGGTACCAAGACCCGCGGCCAAAATCACCACAGTCGGTCCTGACACCCCGAACTCCTCTAGATTGTTGGAACAGCTGTAGCGATCAGGATGCCAGGTAGACTCCGCGCCGTGCGACGAACGTCGAGATTTGCGTTGATGTGGGGGCTTTGCTGATGGCCGAAGGCCCGCAAAACCCGACAAATAGATCGCCTCGCGCCATAGTCGGCAAAGTCCTTCCGCAGTCAAGCAAGGCTCTGCTTCGTAAGCATTTTGGTGACTACATAGACAAACCAGTCGATGTAGAAAAGGCTCTGAAAGCCGCCGAGAGTGGTCCGCGAGGTGCCGCCCAGGCCGATCGTATCCGGACAGTCCTCGCCGAATTTGGCAAGCCGACCACAGACACCGACGATTTGAGTGAACTGCGAGATGTCGCCGTTGCTGCGTTAAGTGAGCAATCCAAATCTCGCGAACTGTTGTGGTTGTTGTACTTGGCGTTTGTTGCGCGCAATCCGACAAACGCCAAGCTCGATCTGTTCGCCGATGAATTGAGATGGGCGCAGACCCAGGCAGTCGTCGAACAACTACGAGTCGAAGCTGCCTTGGCTTCGCCGACGTGGGCGACCACCGCCCCGTTGGAACTCGCAACGGTGCCAGTTGTCGATGCCACCATGACCGCGAGTCGTGAAGTGCACAACGGCATCCAACGCGTTGTCCGAGAGTTTCTGCCTCGATGGAATTCCGCGCACGAACTGTCACTCGCGGTTTTCGACGAAGAAGCCGGAGTGTGGCGCGCTCCATCCGATCGCGAGGAAGGCCGTTTGATTCATTGGCATGAACTTCATTCAGGCTCGACTCAAACAGTTGCCAGTGGACCAGCAACTGATGCACAGCCCACGGCAATCTTGGTTCCATGGCGAACGACTTTTGTCGTTCCGGAACTTGCCGGTCAACCCGCTCGCAAAGAGAGCATCAAAGCCCTGGCACTTTGGACGCCGACTGATGTCACTTCCGTCGTCCATGACCTGATGCCAATGACAGTTCCGGATTCCTATCTCAAAGGCATGCCGAACTTCTTTGCCGGGTTTGTGACCGTTCTGCGTGAGTGCGCTCGTGTTGCGACAACCTCGTACGCAGTTGCGCGAGATGTCGAAGGACTTCGAGTCTCCTTCATCAACCAAGGGATTGCCGGTCCGATGATTGAGACAGTTTCGCTGCCGCTTGACTCGACTGAAGTATCTCCTGAAACGGTGAGCCGAATCGGTCGGCAAATTCGTCGGAACGAGGACGTTCCGCTGGTTCTTTCGGTTGCGAGCAATGCCGCTCGAAAGAACGCGGAGCGAATCATGTGGGCAGCGGAGTCGTTGTGGCGCGAGGGGCTTGAGTTTGAGCTCCTATTCATCGCGGGATTCGGCAAGGAAGATCACGAGCGATTTGATCTCGAATTGGCCAGATTGCGTGATGCGGGTCGTCCAGTGAGCGTGGTGACGCAGGTTGACGACGCAACAATTTGGTCCGCCTATCAGTTGGCCAGATTCACCGTGTTTATATCGATGAGAGAGGGTTACGGCTTGCCAGCGGCGGAGTCGATTTCGGTCGGCACCCCGGTGGTGTTATCAAAGCTCGGTTCAATGATCGAAATCGGTGAACCTGGTGGCGCGGAGTTCGTTGATCCGACTGACCTCGACCAGATCACCGATGCCATGCGACGTTTGTTAACGGATGAGGCCCGACTCAAGGAATTGACCATGCAAGCGGAAGCGCGCGAACTCACGAATTGGGACCAATATTCTGCTCAATTGTGGTCGTGGTTGATCAATGCAGAGGTCGCGCCCTAGCGGTTTGCCAGCCCGCGCACATGCGAGAATGACGATCCAGCCGATCCTTCGCGATTCTGGAGCACGCACGTGACCGAACCCTCGTCGACCGCCGCTTCTGGCAGCACTGACGATTCGGCGACTTCAGATTCAGACAGCGGCATGATGCCGCTCTCGTATTCTGAAACCAGTCAGCTGATGTATGCGAATCAGCGCGCTGATCGTGCAGAGGCTCAGCTTGACGCAATTCGCAACTCTTTCTTGTGGCGAGTCACTAGTGCGCCTCGAGCAATTCGGCGCCAGTTCAAAGACCGGCGTGCAGTAGGTCGCAAGCTTGGCGGCTCAATCGGGATGCGGGCCGACAACGAATCGGGCCAACGCGGCGAAGCCCTTGCCGGACGTCTCCGGGTTTTTCTTGCGGCCGCTGGCCAGCCAAGTGATTCGAAGAGCTTGACCGACCTATTCGATCAAGTTGTGTCGGTTCTTGCCGATGGGCGCAACGGGGACGACGTTGTGTGGCTGTTGTCGATTGCGGTTTTGGGTTCCTACCCGACCGATCTCGAAATGGAGCGGCTGGTCAGCGATCGCCTTTTGCGCGGCCCGCAAGCAGTAGTAAAAACTTTGCGCAAGACTGCACGAGAGCAGCCGGCCGAATGGCCAAGTTCGGCGGCTCTTGTATTGATCGAGTCCCCGATCATCGAGTCCACTGCATCGGCACTGAGCGATGTTCAAACGGGGATTCAGCGGGTCGTACGCGAACTTTCAACTCGCTGGGTTAATTCATATTCAGCAGTTCCCGTTGTATTCGACAGTGACAACGCGACGTACCGTTTCGCCAGCAACCTTGAGATGAGACGGCTCACTAAGTGGCCGGAGCACTCTGCGGAACTGAAATCCGGAAAGACATTTCCAGACGACGTCGGTGTGCCCGACACAGTGGTGGTTCCGTGGCGAACGCGATTCATCGTCTCTGATGCCGGGGGCGGACAGTGGCGCACGAGTCGGACTCGAGCGCTGGCCCGTTACTCAGGTTCATCAGTGTGTTGTGTCTTTCACGACATGGTTCCGTTTGTTCTGTCAGAGGTGTGCACCGATGGTGTGATCAATCAATACCCGCGATACATGACGGTTATCCGCGACAGTTTCCGAATAGCAACGGTGTCGCAAGCGGTTGCTCAGGATCTTGAAGGACTTAGTGTCGCGTTCAGAAACATCGGATTGCCCGGCCCGCAAATTCAGGCACATCCGAATGCCGTTACGCCGTTGGTGATGTCGTCAGAAGAAGTGAGGGCGGCAACGCAGGAACTCGGCCTGCGGCCCGGACGACCGCTTGTTCTTTCCGTTTCCAGCATCGAGCCTCGCAAGAACCAAGTGCGCATCCTGCAGGCAGCCGAACTGTTGTGGCGCGAGGGATTGGACTTTGAGCTGATCCTGA
>JAHEXM010000023.1:4516-11347 GCA_023252115.1 Micrococcales bacterium
TCCCATCCGGATCATTCATGAGGCAAGCGAGCAAGTGCTGTGGGCTGCTTACCAGCAGGCACGATTCACCACGCTCGTTTCAATTGGCGAGGGGTACGGCCTTCCAGCCGCTGAGTCACTGGCCGCTGGAACGCCAGTCTTGCTGTCGAATTTTGGTTCGATGAAAGAGATCGGTGACGAAGGCGGTGTCGAGTTTGTCGATCCGCACGACATCGTCAGCATCACGGATGGCATGCGCACGCTGCTGACTGATGATGTGCGCCTCAAGGAGCTACACGAAGAGATCGCGCGGCGACCGGTTCGGTCGTGGGATGAACATGCTGCGGCGACCTGGGATTGGCTTACTGGTGGCTGATGCTCGGTCGGTAGCGGCAGAAAAGGAACTTGCCCGAATCAAGGCGTCGACTTGGTGGCGGATGACAGCACCGGGACGTGCGGTGGTCGATCGTTTTAAGAACCGATCCGATCGAAGCAAGTCCGACAAGCGGGCAAAGCAACAGGCAGCAGCACTTGAAGCGTTGCACTTGGCTGAAACTGGCGACAAAGGCGAGGCCCTGCGTGGCCGTTTGAAAACCGTACTCGCCCAGTACAAGGTCGAACACTCAAGTGAGCGCGATCTTGACTCCACGATCCAAGCAGTTCGCGAGTTGCTGGCAGAAAACGTGGCTGAAAATGAGCTGCTGTGGCTGCTCCACATTGCATTTCTCGGAGAGGTTCCCAACGAGGCTGCATTGCAGCGTTTGAAAGCGGATGTGTTTTTTGGTGACGCAGCCGCGCTCGTTGATGATTTATTCGAGCAGTGGCAGCGCGCGCCAAGTTCATGGTCGCTGGTCGCTCCGATGCGACTGGTCACAGTTCCAACAGTTGATGTCACGTTTACGGCATCCAGTCGGTTACGCACTGGTATTCAGCGAGTCGTCCGGGAAGTGGTTCCGCGCTGGAAGGCGGAAAACGATTTAGAGCTCATCATTTTTGACTACGGCGCGAAAGTGTGGCGGCGTCCAACGAACATCGAATCGGGCAACGTCCTGCTCTGGAGCAAGTGGCCCCGCAATGAGTCGCCACAGGATGGTGTAGTCGACTACACCATCGTTGTTCCGTGGCGCACTGTCGTTGTCCTCGTCGAGTTTGTCGCAGAGGCTGCCCGAATCGAACGCCTTCGGGCTTTGCCGCATTGGTCCGGGTCGCGGGTGAGTCTGACGTACTACGACTTGATTCCGATCGCTTTGCCAGCGATGGTTCCAGCGCAATCGGTAGCCGACAGTGCACAGTTTCTCTCGGTCACCCGAGTAGCACACCGGGTCTCAGCCATCTCGGGTTACGTCGCTGCTGAACTCACCAACATCTGCAACGCCTTGAATGCCTATTGCGCCAAACAGCCCGACATCAAAGCGCAGCCGATTCCGGTCTCCGCCCGTGAGGTCGCGCCCGAGAAGGCCGCAGCCGCCGCCGCAAAATATGCGATCACCTCGGAACTCCCAACGGTGTTGTGCGTGTCGAGTACGGAGCCACGCAAAAACCACCTTCGGCTGCTGCAAGCGGCCGAGATTCTGTGGCGCGAAGGAAATCAGTTTCAGCTGCTGCTTTTTGGCGCGAGTACGTGGGACTCAGCGGAATTTGAGCGTGAACTCAAGATTCTGCTCGACCAAGGTCGCCCGGTACTCAACGTGTTTAAGGCAAGCGAGACTGACCTTTGGTCCGTCTACCGCCTGGCCCGGTTCACCGTCTTTGTTTCACTCGCTGAAGGCTTTGGGCTACCCGCCGCAGAATCACTTGCCGCTGGAACTCCGGTTGTCCTGTCGAACCATGGTTCGATGGTCGAAATTGGGCAGGCTGGTGGGGTCGAGTTTGTCGACGCTCGTTCCGTCGAGGCCATTGCCGCGGGGATGCGCGACCTGCTTGTTAACGACACCCACCTTGCGCAGCTCAAGGAGCAAATCGCGGGCCGTGTAGATACGAAATGGGACGACTACGCACGAGATTCGTGGGAGTGGCTGCATGGCTGAAATTCCGCTCTCTACGGTGCAGGGCGCGTACCGGATTCGGTCAACGACATGTGATGATTCGTATGATTCGGACTTTCATTTGAAGGGGCTTTGAGCATGGTCGAGCGCAACGAGAACCAGGTAGCAGAGCCCGAACGACCGTTTGTCTCCTACGCTCAGAATGGCGAAGACGTCGTCTTGTGGCGCGCGCTCGGTGATGTCAGCGATGGGTTCTATGTCGACGTCGGGGCAGCCGATCCGATTGAGTACTCAGTCACCCGAGGCTTGTATGAACACGGTTGGCGCGGCATAGACGTCGAGCCGCTTCCGGGCTTTGCTGCCGCCCTCGTTGAAGATCGCCCACGCGACACTGTGGTGGCGTCTGCTGCTGGATCGACGGACGGTGAGATCACCTTCCACGAGGTCGTAGGTACCGGCCTGTCCACCATCGGGAAGGACGAAGCCCAGGCGGCGCGCGAGCGCGGGTTTGAAGTCGTTGATGTCACCATTCCAATGCGGCGGCTTGATTCGATTCTTGAAGAACACTTGCCCGCAGGCGGCACCATTCATGTGCTGAAGATTGACGTTGAAGGCGCCGAAGCCGAGGTTCTTGCCGGCGTCGACCTTCGGCGGTGGCGCCCATGGGTGGTCGTGGTCGAGGCCACTCGTCCACTCAGCACCGAAAGCACGCGCGATTCGTTTGAAGAACTGGTTACCGGATGTGGTTACACGCCCACATTATTCGATGGCCTGAATGTCTTTTATGTCTCGGATGAGCATCCTGAACTGACGGAACGGCTCTCATACCCCGCCTGTCCACTCGATTTGTACACCTCGATCGAAACAATGCGCTTAACCGAAGCTGGACAGAGGTTCGCGATTGCCGAGGCTGCTGCTTTTGTGGAAGGAATGCGCAGGGCCGAGGCAGATGAAAAGGCGAAGTCCGCCCGCGCCCGCGCGAATCAAGCAACCAAGCGCGTTGAGCAGATGGAGAACTCCGCGTGGTGGCGGGCAACCAATCCAGGGCGTTCGACAGTTCACAAATTGAAAGGTCGTGGTGTTCCGCTCAAGCCGCCGGTGCCGGCCTTGCCCTCGGCTTCGATGGAAACGAAGGGGCGACTTGCTGCGCTTGACCGCCGACTTCGATCCGTGCTTCAGGCCTTCGACTACACAGTCAATGAAGCTGACGGTTTGCCACGGATCCTCGAATTGACGGTGCAGCTGCTCCAGGGCGCAACCGACAAAGCACAGGCACTTTGGCTTTTACACATTGCATTTACCACCCGGTATCCCGACGATGGACAAATTCAGCAACATGTCGCCAATCTAGAACTGGATGGTGCGGCAGTACTGATCGACGAATTTCGCCGGGCTTCACTCAACAGACCGGCGACTTGGGCAACGCTTGCCGATCTCGAGATCGTCACCGTGCCGTTCATCGATGTCACGCACACGGCAACGTATCCGCTGCACACCGGCATCCAACGTGTGGTGAGGGAGACTGTCCCACGTTGGGTCGAGCAGCACGATGCGAGGTTGGCTGTTTTCGACAATGACGCGCGCTGCTGGCGTCCACCGAGTGAATCGGAGAGCGAACTCGTTCTGAATTGGGGGCATCACACCCTCGGGCAGCCAATTGAGCCTCCAACAAAGATCTTGGCCCCATTAAATACGACCATCCTGCTCCCGGAACTTGGCGGTGAGGTCAGCCGTTGTGAACGACTCTTGGCGGCCGCGCAGTGGTCGGGATCCAAACTGTCCGCAATCGTCTTTGATCTGATCCCGTTCACGTTGCCCGAGGCATGCGCGCCGGGAATGACTTCGGCGTTTGCCCAATACATGTCGGTAATTCGATCAGCGTCACGAGTGTCGACGATTTCGGCCACGGTCGCTGACGACCTTGAGGGCCTTCGGGTCTCATTCCGGAACCAGGCGATTGACGGGCCGCAAGTTCAGCCGCACCTGCTTCCGATTCAGGCGGTGCCGATTAGTGACGGCGGGGTTGAGCGTTTGGCATCCGCAGTCCGAAGTATCCCGGGTTTACCGCTGGTCCTCTCAGTGTCAAGTATCGAACCGAGAAAGAACCAGACAAGGATCCTGCTCGCGGCCGAAAGGCTTTGGCGTGAGGGTCATTCATTCCAACTCGCGTTCATCGCCGGCAGTGGATGGAAGCGGAACGTCTTCGATGCCGAATTCGAGCGAGCCCAAGGCCGGGGCCGACCGGTGCGGGTCATCAGCGAAGCCAGCGAAGAGGTTCTCGCGGCGGCATACCGAACGGCTCGTTTCACCGTGTTTGTTTCGATTACTGAGGGCTTCGGTTTGCCCGCGGCTGAATCAATTGCCGCCGGTACGCCTGTCGTCTTGTCGAGTCATGGTTCGATGCGTGAAATCGGCGAAGGCGGCGGAGCCGAATTCGTCGATGCGTATGACGTCGATGACATCACCAGCGCAATGCGCTTGTTGCTCACTGACGATTCACATCTCGAGTTGCTACGCAAGCAGGCTCTTGATCGTATTCCGACAACATGGGATGAGTACGCGGACCAAACGTGGGATTGGCTCGCCGGTTCGTGATGGGACCCGCGATCGGCACCCTAATCGGCTGGGGCGAGAGCATCCTTCGAGCCCATGGCTAAGCGTGCGACGTGGGTCGTTGCCGGCGCAGCTTTGGTTGTTGTGGCTGCGGTGGTCGTCTTGCTTGAAAGTCGGTCCATATACGCGGGCAACATTGATCTAGCTCGGCACTACCAACTGGTCTACTGGATCGAAAAGCACCACACGATTCCGGCAACGCCGACACCGGCGCTCGGTGAAATGGCAGGTTACCCGCCAGGCGCGCATATCCCGGCCGCAATAGTCGGATGGATTCTGAGATCTCCGTTACTGGGTCTACAGGTGATCACGTTTCTCGGAGTCACAGCCATCTGGGCTGCCATAGGCGCCTTACTTTGCATGTTCCCGGGTTTCAAACGGTGGTCAGCTCTTTCGGTAATGATGGTCATTCTCGTCGTCACTGCGGAGATAGGGCCACTCAAGGTTCAGCTCACCGGTTTTGAAATCATTGCGAATTTCTTTTATTCGCAGATCGTGGGCGAGGCGCTGTTTTGGCTGGTAGCTGCCTTCGTTGTTTGGGGCATGAGGTCTGACTTCTCTTACCGGCTGCTGGCATGGCCGACTGCTGTTTGTGCGCTTGTTTGCACTGAAATCCATGTGGTGCCAGCGATCCAACTGCTGGTCCTGCTCGGAATTGTCTCGCTAAGGGAACTCATCCGCCGATTTCGATCAGATAAAGATCCAGGGCTTACCAAGTACGTGTTTCCCGTAGTGCTGCCCGCTGCGACAGCAACGCTCTTCTTGTTCAGTCCTGGTTTCAGAGTTATGCAGCAAGGGTCCGGCAGTGACGGTGTGCTTGAGGTCCCGTATATCAATGGCGCGCTCGGTGCCGCGCTGCTCGCCCTCGTTGTGCTTGTTGTTGCCGCGGGCCTTCTTGCGTGGTCCCTTCGCCGGCCTACGAGCAGGCCGGGTGCAGTCGTAACTTCAGGCATCTGTTTCATCGCCGCCTCGATAGCGATTCCTTGCATTCTGCAGTTTGCGCTACTAACACTCGGGGGAGCCGGGGCTCCCTACGCAGTCAAGAAATATGTTTTCGGCCTATTCACTGTCCTTGCGTTGGAACTATGCGCGTTGGCCGCAGCGGCTACTCCAGTCCGATTGTCAGCTTCACCTGAACAACCTCGGCAGCGTAGCGTTCTGGGAATTGTCGGAACGGTTGCCGCAGTTGGCTGCGTTGTCGTCGTCTCAGCGTGGTCGCTTTTCGATCGACCGTCGGCGCTTCAGACAATGCAGACGGTGGCAGTTGAGCGCCAGGTGGGCGACTACGCGTTGCTTATTGGGCACGTTCCGGGCAAACAGAACTACGCCTTTGCTTTGCCGGAATCTCCACCAACCGTCGACTACATGTTCAGTACCACTTGGCTAGGTGTCTTACCGAGCCAAGACTCTTGGACGGAGGGCTTTCCAGCATTTAGTAGTCGCACTGGATTTGTGCTTACCACTGATGGTTCGATTTATGGCGTTCCGAAGTGTCGAGTGTTTGGTCCGCAGACACGAGTTGTCGTCGTCAACGGACAGTGTGTCAAAGCGGCGCTGGAGAGGCGAGCGAGACTAGCCGCCGCAGGGAGTTCTGGGTCCCCTTAACGGTGGTCGGTCCGAAACCACTCGATCGTGCGCGTAAGCCCTTCTTCCAATGCGATTGTTGGCTCCCAACCCAGAGTGGTCCGAGCCGCGTCTATCACTGGCTTGCGCTGGGTCGGGTCGTCTGGCGGCAACGGCAGATATTCAACACCGGCTGTCGAACCGGTGAGTTCGATGACCAGATCCGCCAGCTCTTTCATGGTGAATTCACTTGGGTTGCCAAGGTTGATCGGTCCAGTGACTCCGCTGGCGCTGTTCATCATGCGCACGAAACCCTCGACGAGGTCGTCAACGTAGCAAAACGACCGGGTCTGCGTGCCGTCTCCATAGATCGTCAGTGGCTCGCCAGCGAGCGCGGAAACAATGAAGTTCGAAACGACACGTCCATCGCGCGGATGCATTCGCGGACCGTAGGTATTAAAGATCCGCACAATCTTGATGTCGATTTCATTCTGTCGGTGGTAGTCAAAGAAGAGAGTCTCGGCGACTCGTTTTCCCTCGTCGTAGCAGGACCGGATGCCAACAGTGTTGACGTTTCCCCAATAACTCTCTGGCTGCGGATGCACGGTGGGATCGCCATACACCTCGGAAGTAGAGGCCTGAAAAATCTTCGCACCTGTGCGCTTCGCGAGACCGAGCATGTTCAGTGAGC
>JAHEXM010000334.1 GCA_023252115.1 Micrococcales bacterium
CGCGCAGATGTTGATACAACGCGAGATCCACGACAAATGTCTGTCCATGCTGGCGTTCCTTGGGTAGGACGCCGTGATAGCCCTTGGCGCTGACACCGGTCAGCACGATTTTGTCCAAGCTACTGAGGTCGAGGTCACTCACCCGACATCACTTGCCTTCCATGCTTGAGCCACTCGTACAGCATCCAATGTTCCGGGTACTTCATGCACCCGCACACCCCAAGCGCCAGCCAATGCCGCTAGGGCTGACACTGCATCAGTCGCCGCTCCTCGATCTTCGATGGCTCGTGGCTCGCCAGATTCAGAAGCCAGCGCTGCACCTAAGAATCGCTTTCGCGATGCAGCGATCAGGATGGGAAAGCCGAGCTTCGCGATATTTGGTAGGGCATGGAGTAACGCCCAGTTATGTTCCGGCAGTTTTGCAAATCCGAGCCCCGGATCGACAATGATCTTCGTCGAATCGATACCGGCTGCCATTGCAGCTTCTGCCCTATCCGACAAGTGCGCGATTACTTCCGCTACCACGTTGTCGTAGTGCGTGAACTTGTCCATGTCAGCACTGTGAGAACGCCAGTGCATCAGAACGACGGGCACCTCAAGTTCAGCAACCGTGGGCAACATGTCGCCGTCGGCAAGCCCACCGCTGACATCGTTAACGACGCAAGCCCCGGCAATAACTGCCTGTCGGGCAACGGATGCCCTCATGGTGTCGATGCTGATCGGGATACCAGCCTGAGTCAGTTCATCAATCACGGGTAGGACCCGAGCAGCTTCTTCTGCTTCGCTGACCCGACTCGCGCCAGGTCGTGTGGATTCACCGCCGACGTCAAGTAAGTCTGCACCCTGCGCAGCGAGCACTCTGCCTTGAGCAACGGCTGATGCGGTATCCAGAAACTGGCCGCCGTCGCTGAATGAATCAGGCGTGACATTTACTACTCCGACAACGATGCATCGATCGAGGTTCACAATTGCGTCCGGCAGTCCGGTTGGATGCACAAGCGGCACGATGTCGAACTTTCTTGCTACTTGTTCAAAATCAGTGACATTGCTTCAGCGCGAGTGGTCGCGTCGCGCAACTGGCCGCGCACCGCACTCGTTACGGTCTTCGCCCCAGGTTTGCTGATGCCACGCATCGACATACACAGATGCTCGGCTTCGATCACCACGATCGTGCCGCGCGGCGCAAGGATCTTTTCCAGCGCGTCGGCAATTTGCATCGTCAGACGCTCTTGGACTTGGGGCCGACGGGCGTACACATCGACTAGCCGCGCCAGCTTCGACAATCCGGTAATTCTGCCTTGCTGAGCTGGGATGTAACCAACGTGCGCTCGACCAAAAAACGGCACTAGGTGGTGCTCGCACGAACTCCACATTTCGATGTCGCGAACCAAAACCAGTTCGTCATGAGCCAGTTCGAAAGTAGTGGTCAGAACGTCTTCGGGGTCTAGCCGCATGCCGCCGAAAATCTCGGCGTACATCCGTGCGACCCGGGCAGGAGTTTCAATCAGTCCGTCACGATCGGGGTCTTCACCAACAGCAATGAGTAACTCACGAATTGCTCGTTCGGCGCGCTCGCTGTCAAACGGTGGGACGTCCTTCGCCGAAACATTGGGGATCGAGATCGGGTCAGCCATGCAGATTCACCAGCAAAAGCAACGCTAGTTAGACGAAGACGGAGCTTCGTCTGTCTCGTCGGCAGCGGGAAGCATTGTCTGACCGTTCGCAGCGACTTGCCCGTTCTTTAACGGCACGTCGACGGGTCCACGATCAGACGGCCGACGTCGTGCTGAGCCAGTCCAAGCCGGGCGAGCTGGCCGCATGGACATGGCTGAAAAGACTTCGGCGATCTCCTCTTTGTTCAGCGTTTCCTTGTCGAGTAGCTCAAGTACCAACGCGTCGAGGATGTCGCGGTTCTCGGCGAGGATTTCGTACGCCTCCATGTGCGCTTGCTCGATCAACGATCGAACTTCTTCGTCAATCGCAGCAGCGATTTCCTCCGAATAGTCACGCTCATGACCCTGCTGCATACCGAGGAAGACCTCGCCGTTATCGCGGCCGTATCGGATCGCTCCGAGTCGTTCGGTCATGCCGTATTGGGTGACCATGGCTCGAGCAACTGCCGTGGCTTTCTCGATGTCGTTTGCAGCACCAGTCGTCGGATCATGGAAGATCATTTCCTCGGCTGCACGTCCACCCAACATGTACGCGAGTTGATCGAGCATCTCGTTGCGTGTCGTCGAGTACTTCTCTTTGTCGGGCAACACCATCGTGTAACCAAGTGCACGACCACGCGGCAAGATGGTGATTTTGTGGACCGGGTCGCTGTTCGGTGAAGCCGCAGCGACCATCGCGTGCCCACCTTCGTGGTACGCGGTGATCGTGCGCTCGTGGTCACTCATGATTCGTGTGCGTTTTTGCGGGCCAGCCAACACGCGATCGATCGCTTCATCCAATGCGTTGTTATCGATCAGCTGCTTGTTGAAGCGCGCCGTTAGCAAGGCTGCTTCATTCAAGACATTTGCCAAGTCGGCGCCGGTGAAACCGGGTGTGCGACGGGCGACCGCCATCAAATCGACCGAGGGATCCATCGGCTTTCCACGTGCGTGCACTTTCAAGATGTCATTGCGACCGATCAGGTCGGGACGCTCGACTGCAATCTGTCGATCGAAACGACCGGGACGTAGCAGCGCAGGGTCAAGGATGTCTGGACGGTTCGTCGCCGCAATCAAGATGACACCTGAGCTGACGTCGAAGCCGTCCATTTCGACGAGCATCTGGTTCAGCGTCTGCTCGCGCTCATCGTGGCTGCCGCCGAGGCCGGCACCGCGGTGGCGACCGACGGCGTCGATCTCATCAATGAAGATGATTGCTGGTGCACTTGCCTTCGCCTGCTCGAACAGGTCACGCACACGACTTGCACCGACGCCGACGAACATCTCGACGAAGTCCGAACCTGAGATTGAGAAAAACGGCACGCCGGCTTCGCCTGCAACCGCACGTGCAAGCAACGTCTTACCCGTTCCGGGAGGGCCATACAGCAATACGCCCTTGGGGATCTTTGCTCCCACCGCCTGGAATTTCGCTGGC
>JAHEXM010000335.1:0-1668 GCA_023252115.1 Micrococcales bacterium
ATTGAGGGGTACTGGGGTGAGCAAGCGAACGGTAACGGCAGTCGCCGGAGTAGCTGGTCTGCTCGCGTTGACAGGGTGCGGGATCAACATCGGAAGTGCATCGACGAGCGGCTTAGGTAGCGATACCAGCAAGGCCACGATCGTGGTGACACCCAGCGAGATTGACGGTCATGCCTCCGTCGATTCGCCGATCACCGTGGTCGCTCAGAACGGTCACCTCACCGATATCACCGTAACTGGACCAAAGGGTGCCACGATCAACGGCGCATTGAATGCT
Organism: Micrococcales bacterium; assembly: GCA_023252115.1. Classification (GTDB taxonomy): domain Bacteria; phylum Actinomycetota; class Actinomycetes; order S36-B12; family UBA10799; genus JAHEXM01. The sequence goes on from JAHEXM010000335.1 coordinate 278, forward strand.
GATGGCACGGCTTGGACGTCGGCGATACATGCGCTCGCATTTGGCGCGACCTACAAGATCGCCGCGCACGCACTTGACCTTGAGGGCAAGTTGGCCGAAGTTAGCAGTGAACTATCGACGGTCACGCCCGACAAGACGTTCTCAGGTCAGCTGGTGAACTTCAGCAGCGGCGACAAGGTCGGGGTCGGCATGCCGGTCCGGATTGAATTCAATCGACCTATCAAAGATCGAACTTCAGTTGAGCGGCACCTCCAGGTCAGGGCGAGCAAGCCAGTTGTGGGAGCTTGGCGTTGGGATTCGGATAGGACGGCAGTGACGTTCCGGCCCCAGACCTATTGGCCTGGGAACACATCGATCAAAGTCGCCGCGCGGCTTCGGGGAGCTGACGCCGGATCCGGTGCGTACGGCAGCAAGGACCTCCTCTTCAAGTTCTCGACCGGGGTAGCCCGGGTTTACACGGTCGACGCTGGCAGCGACGAAATGGTGGTTCGTCAAGCGGACAAAAAAGGCAAGATGAAAGTCGTTCACACTGCTCCCATCACGAGCGGGAAGTCAGGATTCGAGACGCGCTCTGGAACGTTAGTGATGATGGCTAAAGAGGGCACTGTCGTGATGGACGCGGCAACCGGCGGCACGCCGGTGGGCAGTTCGAACTACTACAAACTGACTGTTTCGGATTCGATCCGGATCACACCCAGTGGTGAATATCTACATGCCGCTCCATGGTCAGTCGGCGCACAGGGCAGGGCAAACGTCAGTCACGGCTGTGTCGGCATGAGCACGGGCAATGCTGAATGGATGTGGGACAACTCCAGCGTCGGCGACGTAGTCGTCATTAAGAACTCAGGGCGCAAGCAGGACCTAGATAACGGCATTACCGACTGGAACATCCCGTGGGTCAAGTGGCTCAAGGGGTCGAAGTTGGGTGCCCAAGAAGTTGGCCCCGCCGCCCCCGACACCATTCCGGCGCCGCCGGTAGCAGATCCGGGAACGCCAGCGGGTCCAGCACCCATGTCGTCCAAGCACCCGTACTCAGGCGCTACGGGCTGACAGTCAGGTCCAGCTAGCGCACTGTCCGCGGGAAGCTGCATAGGCCCGCACTGGCTCGGCTGTGCCGCACAGGCCCCAAATACCGCCCCGTGACGGCCCTTGACGGCGAGAACTAGTCCGATCAGGTGACCTGAGGCGCCTGTGCCGCCAAATTGCCTCAGCGAATTGTGTTGCGAAATGGGCCTTGAGTCGCTCATGTCTGCGTAGACCGCAGAAATCGGCTCAGGTCTGGAGACCTCAATGAAGTCTGTTAAGCACTCGAAAGGGCTGGTGGCCGTCGTGGGTGCCATCGCTGTGGTTGCTTCGATCGTGACTGCGACGTCAGCTAGCGCGGTTGCAAT
>JAHEXM010000335.1:1678-3086 GCA_023252115.1 Micrococcales bacterium
CCCGGTGATTTCGATACGTCATTCGGTGTAAATGGTTTCGAACAGACCGCTTTCGTTCGCAATGGTTCGACCGTCAGCAGTTGGATTCAAGACACGACACAGGACATCGCCGGACGGGTAGTCGCCGTTGGGACCTCGATGGACCCAGATCACTCTTTCTCGACGTTCGCGATTGCCCGATATTTCCGCAATGGGGACTTGGACACGAGCTTCTCAGACGATGGCATGGTTCAAATCGGGTTTGGCGATGTGGATGCCTCGGCAACCGGGGTATCGGTCGGGGCAAACGGAAAGATTGTCGTCGTCGGCAAGACCGGCGACAACTCAGAACTCAACTCACAAGATGTTGCCGTGGCCCGGCTCAATTCCGACGGTAGCCTCGATCCCACATTTTCCGGCGACGGCAAAGTTGTCTCGGTTCTTGGACCTTTTGATGACTACGCCAATGACGTCAAGATTCAGTCTGATAACAAGGTTGTCGTCGTTGCCAGCGTTCACAATGCTCAGAACTTCCCCGACATGACGGTGGTGCGCTACACAGCTGCCGGCGCGCTCGACGCCACGTTTTCGGGAGATGGTGTCATGCAAGTCAACGCAGCGAGTCGGGAATATGGGGACGCAATCAGCTTGACGGCCAATGGCAGCATCGTCGCGGTCGGTCACGATTTGTCGACCAACCCAGACGGGATTCTGGTAGCTCGCATCTTGACCAATGGCACAGTTGATCCGAGCTTTTCTGGGGATGGTGTCGCAACGATTGGTTTTGCGGCTCACATCAACCAAGTAACTGGTATGGCAGTGCAGGCTAACGGCTCGGTGATTGTGCTGGGTGCAATGTTGTCAGGCGGCAAGTACAACTTCGCGCTAGCGCGAGTTCTGTCGACGGGGGCGCTGGATGCCTCATTTTCTGGCGACGGTAAAACGACCACACAATTCGGCGGTGCCACTTCAGCTCCCGGTGGGGTGGCCGTGGAGGCAAGCGGAAAGATTCTGGCCGCAGGCAGCTCAGGATCCGGAGTGGATAAGGGTTTTGCGGTCGCGCGATATGCCGAGAATGGATCGCTCGATCTGACATTCGGTGACGGTGGCCAGAAGGCATTCAAACTTGGGGGCCAGGTTTCATCTTCGAGCTCTGTGACTCTCACTGATGATGACACGTTCGTGATGGGCGGAACGAGCGTAAGTAACGGGACTTCCAAATTCGCGTTAGCAAAGGTGGTGGGCGGCGCTGGCGTTCCCGATGCACCTGCGCCACCTGACCCTGCTGGCGGTGGCGGTGCGCCCGATCCTGCTGGCGGTGGCGGTGCGCCCGATCCTGCTGGCGGTGGCGGTGCGCCCGATCCTGCTGGCGGTGGCGGTGCGCCCGATCCTGCTGGCGGTGGCGGTGCGCCCGATCCTGCTGGCGGTG
>JAHEXM010000336.1 GCA_023252115.1 Micrococcales bacterium
TCAGGCCTATTTCGAGGATGCGGCAACGTCGTCTGATCCGCAGTTCCCCGATCTTGTCTCCGGTGCGTATTCGGCTGCCGGAGGGCTTGACATTGTGATTACCTATGCACGGGATTCAGGGGCAGGGGCCTACACGTATCCAGCATTCTCATCAGGTGCGTGGGGATACGGCGAAGCATTCGGGGCAACGAACCATGTACCGGGTAGTTCTCAAATAGCAATCAAGGCTTACCAAGGCTCCGTGGTCCTCAATGCAAACGGAATCAAGCAGTCGTTACGCCAGAATCGCCCGGGTCAAATTCGCAATCTGTACTTGCACGAACTGGGCCACGCGCTCGGCCTAGGTCACACCACCAACTACCGGCAGGTGATGTATCCGTCGGTGCGTAACACGGTGACTCACTATCGAGCAGGTGACCGCGCTGGACTACGCGCGCTTGAGTCTGCTCCGTGCTTTTCCAGCTAGTAGCTAACTATTCATCGAACGCTCGATATGTCGGACGCGGTTCCGATGGATCGCCACCGTTGACGACCAACACCGTGTCACCGAAACCAAGCTTGTAATCGGCCGGTGGCGGCGACAACAGTTCGCCGCTTTTCGTATGTGCGCACAACGGCAACTGACCTTTGCCAACCATCCAGTCAAATAGTTCACCAAAAGGAGTTGGCTCAACAACGATGGTTTCCACCTTGACGACCTCGAGCATTCCACCGGGTCGACCAGCCAACAATTCCCACAACAACATTGCTGCCCGATAGTGACCGACACTCAGCGCTATTGAATTCGCCGATGACTCCACGATTGAGTGCGCGATGACTCGTTCTCCACCACCGAACATTTCAGGATCAACCGGATTCGCAAACATCGCCACAATGGGCATTCCGCTGTGCTCGGTGAGGCGCTTGAGGTTCATCAAGACAAACGCTGTTCGCGCATCATTTGCGGACGGATCACCATGCGGCAGACTCGACACCACAATGGCATCCGGTGCAACGTCGACTAGTGCTGGCTGCAATACATCAGGCAACGAGAAGTCACCGACGACTGATTCGACGTTGTCTGGAAGCAGACGCGGATCAATCTCGTGACCCCACTCTTTGTCAGTGACGACCGTAATCCGCTCAATCAGATCCTGACGTGTACCGAGTGCCTTCAACAACTCTCGCGTTCCCGGACTCCAACCGACTACCAGCAATCGCAAACCAGTGGGCCGCTCGTGGTTTCGCGGTGGATTGGGAAAAATTGCAGTTATTGATTGCAGCACAGCAACACGGTCACCAGCCTTAACTTCATAGTCAGCTGGCGCAGGCACAGTCATCATTGGCCCGATCTGTTCCCCTTGATGCACAACTCCAATCGGCAACGCATTGTCCATGTGAGACCGCAAGTCGCCAAAACGCATTCCGGTGTATAAACCCGCATCGGTCAGAATTACCTGCCGCGAACCCTGTTGATTCTTCAGCCCAAAAAAGTTCGAGTACTCCGGATACAACGCGGCAAACCGCATGCGAATGCCGAGACCACGATCTTCGGTGAGTCGTTGCACACTCTGCGTCCAAGCGACGCGCGAGATTGCATCGGCATGGTAGCCGCGGCTTATGACGGCATAGATGAGCGGCATTGGCGTGACGTTGTTGTTCTCGAGGAATTTGCGAACGGCAAAGACAGTTTGCATTGTTTCAAAATCCATCAGTGCCGGTCGCGCCGGTGGCGGTGTTTGACAGTCGACGATAATTTGCGCCGCGGTCTCGACTCGAACTAACCGCATTGAGTTTTGACTCGCGTAGTCGGCGACTACTACTCGCACTTTGATTTCCGGAATTGCTTGTTGCCATTTTTCCAGAAGGTCGCTTCGCTCAGGGCGACGACTCGGCGGCACGAGTACCGCGATGCTTGTCGGCCGATCTTCGTCGGGTTCGCCATCACGTCCAAAGATGTCGGCGCGCAATGATGCGAGCACGTATTCAAGTGTTTCGTACCCGCCGATAAACACTGCATGCTTTCGCGCCCGGATCGGTGATTCATAGGTGGCGAGGCGGGCGAGAGATCGGGTGATGCCTTCGATGACAATTGCTAGAACAAGACCGGCGTAGAAAACAAGTCCAACCGCGACTTGAAACAACCCAACAAGGCGGTCGCCAAGTGTGTCATCGCCGGTTAGTACACCTGGAGCGATGAAGTGGATCATGCCGTTCCACAAGGCCTCGCCGAAATTCGGATACTGATGCAGGACGAAGTAGTCGATACATGCTGAGGAGAAAAGCAGGACCGCAACAACGGACGTCAGAACCAAGATTCGTCCGATGACTGAAGCGGTCAGCCATCGGGGAATGTGGATTCGGTCTCGCCTGCGCTGCACAGATTCATTCTGGCGGGTATTTGCCGCCCAAGATGTGTTGAACGGGCGTGCTTACGCCTGGTTGGCGCGCGACGTACCGGTTGTGGCATTGATTCCCGATGGCCAGCTATCGGTGTAATGACTCGAACGAGACAACCTTGTTCTTGCCCAGGCGCTTTGCCTGATAGAGCGCCGCGTCAGCCTCGTGCAAAACGTATCGCTCATCATCCCCTGCCGACACCATGCACATTCCGATACTCATCCCAATTGTCACGGTTGAGCCTGCCACTTCAAATGGTCGCGAAACTATCCGACGCAATTTGTCGGCGATAGCCAACGCGAGGACCTGGTCATCGATGTTGGCCAAAACAATGACGAACTCATCCCCGCCGATGCGGGTCACCAGGTCGCCGTGCCGCACCTCGGCGGCAATTCGATGAGCAATTTTGACCAGTACCTCGTCTCCGCCCGCGTGACCCAATGTGTCATTCACAGCCTTGAACGAATCGAGGTCGCAGTACAAAAGCGCGTTGATCATTGGCTGACCAGGAGCACCCTGGGTTATGCGCTCAAGATGGTCAATGAGCATTTGCCGATTGCCCAACCCAGTCAGCGAATCGTTCTTTGCTTGAAAGGTGAGCTCAGTCAGTTGCTGACGCGCCTTGGTGATCTCACTCATATGCGATACATAGAACAACGGCATGTTCGCGTCGTCGCGAAGCAGAGTTGCCGCATGAAGTACCCAT
>JAHEXM010000337.1 GCA_023252115.1 Micrococcales bacterium
CAGTGATTGTGAGTCAACGCGGTGGTGACTTTGAAATCTCCGGTGGCCAAGACTGGGCGATCGGGTATCTCAACCACGACCGCGAAAACGTCACCTTGTATTTGGAGGAGTCCTTCACCTCCATTGTGAATACTCCGGAAGCCGCTGTTCGCTTCGACTTTCCGAGCTAACTCATGAGTGATCCTCAACCGGGGTTATTCGCGCAAGGACTGACGCATCATTTCCATGTCGAGTTTGCGCTCAAGCCGAATGCCAACACGGACGATGTTCGGGAGGCGATAGCGTCCGCGCGTCGCGAAGCAACATGGCTGCCTGGCCCAAACGTCACCTGGGGTTTTTCGCCGGCGCTATGGGCGTCGATCCAACCAAGCGATCTACCGGCCACGGTGTTGCCATTTGCTGAAGTTCGCGGCGTTCAAGGATTGGTTGCGCCGTCGACTCAATGGGATATCTGGGCTTGGTGCAGCAGCGCATCGGCGGAATCGGTTGCATCCACGGCGGCGATGATTGTCTCGACTCTGGCACCAGTAGCCGATCTGAAGCTCGAACTTCCCGCCTACACCGCGCCCGACAGCCGGGACCCAACTGGCTTCATTGATGGCACTGAGAATCCACTGCCCGACGAGGCGTACGACGTTGCATTGTTTGCCGAAGGTTCGGTTGGTGAAGGTGGTTCAGCGGTTCTCGTGCAGAAGTGGGTCCACAAGCTGGCGGAATTCGAAGAGCTGCCGCAGGACGAACAAGAAGACGTCATTGGCCGTACCCGTGAGGCGAGCATTCAGCTCCCCGACGACGTAATGCCCGCGACCTCACACGTCAGTCGCAACACGGTGCTTGACGAAGCTGGCGAAGAGCGACACATCTATCGACGCAACACGCAATTCAATGTTGGTGATGAAGTCGGTACTCAATTCATTGGCGCGACGAACGATCCGGCATTGATGATCGAGATGGTCGAGCGCATGTTCGGCGCAACCAGCGACGGTGTGATCGATCGGCTGGTGCTCTTTTCGGATGCAGTCAGCGGCTCGTTCTACTTTGCGCCGTCGATGCAAGCACTAACGACGGCGTTCGGTCCGCTGAAAGTCGATGATGAGTCCGCAACTGCCACAAGTGACACTGCCTCGAACGCGTTGCCCTCTGATGGCAAACTGCGCATCGGATCGTTGAAGTAGTTAGGCCAAAAGGATGAGCTGGCAAACCCATTGATGTTGATGCGGTCCCTACGCTTTACGCATGACGACTCCAACTGACGCCGTTGACGCGGGGGCCCAGAAACCGAACACTCCCACGCCAGTAAAGATCGTCAGCTTGTTGGCTTTGCTGGTCGGCATTCTGAGCGTGCTCGGGGGTGTCCTACTGATCTTCTCTGGGTTTGCCGCTGCCCTAGCGGTTGGTGAGTCACGCGGTCTGCTTTTCGCGCAAGGGATCTTGTACCTGATTCTCGGTTTTGCTGCACTCGCCGTCTACAAAGGTCTGACGCGTGGTGACAATTGGGCGCGAATTGTTTTCACCATCGTCTTGGTCGTGGCAATCCTCGTTGACATCTACAGCATCTCTGTTGGTCGTGGGTCCAGTGCTTGGTGGGGGATTGCGGTGGACGTGATTGCGCTTATTGCTTTGTACGGTCCGCAGGCCTGCCGAGACTTCTTTTCGAACACATCAACGTCTGCATAACAACAGTTGTTTTGATCGACGTCTCATCGATCCGCAGAGCCAGTCGGGGTGTATCTGCGCGGGTTAGACCCGATCAGGTGAAGCCCACCCTGGATTCCTACATTCCGCTGGCACTTGACTAACACTGCCGCTAGTGTCGGATAGGAAGTAGTTGATTATTCAGGTATAAATCCAGCTTGAGGTGATGGCGTTGAAGTCGATGCGACTGGCTTATGCGATCGGATCTGTACTCGCGCTCGGCCTCGCAGCGATACCACTGCAACAGAGCCTTGCTGCCACTAGTGCCGACACGACTCCGCCGGTTGTTGCGGGAGTCCTGCTGCCGACTGGCACCTCAACAAACACGTTCTTTGCAGCTGCTTCGGTTGCGGATCCCGGCTCTGGCGTTCGCAACGTCTACCTCTACATCGACCGACAGGGCACCGGGCAAAACGTTCAAGGCATTCCGCTATTCGATAACGGAGCTGGCGGCGACCCCAAAGCTAACGACGGGCAGTTTGGCGCCAACGTTGTCGGCGTTGCCCCTGTCGGAACTTACGACGTTTCGATTCTGACCTTGGACGGCAAGTACAACGAAGCAAAACCAAAGGTCGCCACTGTGACTGTCGCGAGTAACGGCGGTTGGACTTGGGCACCAGTTGGACCAACTCCGTCACCGTCCCCCACACCCACCTCAACTCCAACGCCAACCCCAACACCGACAGCCACCCAAACCCCCACACCGTCGCCGTCAGGCACGGCCACGCTGCCGCCGACTGGAACTGGTCCAACGGTTTCGAACGTGGTGGCACCCAATGGCACCACCACAAACAACGTCACCGTGTCGGCGAACATCGCCGATGCGGGTTCTGGTGTGCGCAATGCCTATCTATATGTCGATCAACCTGCCCCGTCAGGGCGCAATGTCGTTGGCCTGCCAATGTTCGACGACGGAACACACGGCGATGCAACCGCAAAAGACGGCCGCTTCACCGTTGCGGCATCGTTCAATCTGTCCAACGGGACCTATGACGTTTCGATTCTTACCCTGAATGGAAAATACAACGAGAACAAGCCTCGTATTGCGACGCTGACTGTTAACGGTTCCAGTTATGTCTGGGTCAACATCGCTGGTGGTGGACCGACTCCAACACCGACTCCAACACCGACTCCAACTCCGACACCGACTGTCACGGTTCCGCCGGGAACAAACCTGGTGAGCAACGGAAGTTTCGAGAACGGACTAACCAGCTGGACGACGGCAAGTGGTCCCGCGGTGTCGTCGAACGATGCATGGGACGGATCGAAGTCCGTTGTCCTCACCGCGACGCCCACCACCACTGCACGCATTCAACAGACCGTTGGTGGCTTGAAGCCGAAGACGTTGTACACGTTTGCTGTGCGGGTGAAGACCAGCGGAACGGTG
>JAHEXM010000338.1 GCA_023252115.1 Micrococcales bacterium
GATCAAGTCTGTTCTCGACAACAAGGTGTCAGAAATCGACGCACTCCGGCGTCATCGCGTCGAGGTTGCGCAGCGGCAGGAGCGCCTTGCCGATGTGTTGGCCACGGTTGACCGCACCATCAATGAACTCGCAGCAGGAGGGGGCATGAATCCAGCCGAACTGTTTGAAGGATTCGATCCGGTGAAGCAAGCCGCGTACGAGCAGGAACTCGTTGACACCTATGGGCAATCGGCGCAAGTTCATATCGATGAAAGCAAACGTCGAATGGCAACCTGGACTCCCGAACAGGCTCGGGAAATCGCGCGTGGGTTTGGCGATGCAGAGCGAGCGCTCGCAGAAATGATCGACGACGGCGCGACCCCTGAAGAACAGCGCGTTCAGTCAGTGATCGCCGATCATTACCAGGTGGTGTGTCAGTTCTGGACACCCGATGCGGAGCAATACGCCGGATTGGGCCAGATGTATTGCGATCACGCTGAGTTTCGCGCACGCAAAGATGCACTGCATCCACAGTTGGCGGAGTTTGAGCGGGAAGCAATGGCAATTTATGCCGAGTGCGTGCTCTAGGACGCTTCAGTAGTCCGGTGTTGGTGAACCCATCGACCATTGATTTCAGTCAAATCGACGACTGATTCCCGTACCTCGGTGACTTGGTCTCCGACAAGATCGGTCTGCTGCAGCAATCCGTCGAGCATCGCCATGATTTCGTCGGGGAATTCCAGCGGCAGGAAGTGTGTGCCATGCAAGATATGAATCTCGGCATGCGGAATCTTTTCGGCATAGTCGACGATGTCACGCATTGATGCCAATGAGTCGAACCCGCCTGCTGCGACGGTGATCGGACACTCGACGAACGATGGATCAATCGGTGCGTGTTCGCCAGCAGCCGGGAACATGTGGAAGTACCACCAGAAGTCATGTTCGAGAAATGCCTTCATCCACGGCACAATGTCTTCGCTCTTTGCGTACGGCATCATAAAACCGGTATAGCGAAGCACATCTGCCATCTGTTTGTTCTTAGGCAAGGTGCGAGCAAAGAGATTGAGTGGGACCGAGAACGTCTTAGCTGTCTTCACTGCTGCATTCGCCAGCGGTTTACGTAATGGCTTGGGCACCATGAGCGGTGCAAATGCCGCATCCAGCGTTCCGCCAGGGACGCCAGCCAACATCAGCAACCCGGCGACCTTGTCGGGCTCACGCTTTGCAATCTCAAAACTGACATTTACGCCGAAAGACCACGCAACAAATATTGCGCGTTCAATTCCAACAAAGTCCATCATTGCTAGACCGTCGGATACGTGATCATCAACGCGAATGGCCTCAATGTCAGTCGGGCGGTCCGACCCCAAAGTCCCACGGTGGTTCCAGCTGTAAACCTGATACCCGCAATCAGGATCAAGCAGGCGTGGCCACGCCTCCGGCGGAACGCCAAGACCATTGGAAATGACGACTATTGGTCCCTTGCCATTATTTGTCCAACCCTCGAGCTTCGTGCCATCAGCGGCGGCGAACGAAAAGGTCGAGTACATAAAGCCATTGTGACAAGCGAAATCGCCTCTGGGACAAGGATTTGAGTGATTTTCGACATAGAGCACCCGAATCTCCCGGCGTAAACACGGGGCAGGGCAGGTAGGTTTGCGCCATGGTTGATATGAAACCCCGAAGCAAGGACGTGACAGACGGGCTAGAGCGATCCGCTGCACGAGGCATGTTACGAGCGGTCGGAATGGATGACGCGGACTTCAAAAAGCCGCAAATTGGCGTTGCTTCGTCCTGGAACGAGATCACCCCGTGCAACCTCTCGCTGGATCGGCTAGCGATCAACGCCAAAGAGGGAGTTCACGCAGCCGGCGGCTTCCCCATGCAGTTCGGCACGATTTCGGTTTCTGACGGAATCTCGATGGGCCACGAGGGCATGCATTTTTCGCTCGTTAGCCGCGAGGTTATTGCTGACTCCGTCGAAGCCGTAATGCAGGCAGAGCGTCTTGACGGCATGGTCACCTTTGCCGGTTGCGACAAGAGTCTGCCCGGAATGTTGATGGCCGCGGCTCGTATCGATGTCGCCAGCGTGTTCGTCTACGCCGGTTCAATTTTGCCTGGGCGAGTCGGTGATCGCGAAGTCACGATTATTGATGCGTTTGAGGCAGTAGGTGCTTGTTCACGCGGGCTCATTACTCGTGCCGAGGTTGACGAAATTGAGCGCGCAATTTGTCCAGGCGAAGGCGCATGCGGCGGAATGTTTACCGCCAACACCATGGCAAGCGCAGCCGAGGCGATGGGTATGTCACTGCCTGGGTCGGCGGCGCCGCCCGCGGTGGACCGCCGCCGAGATGGTTACTCGCGTCACTCCGGCGAAGCTGTGGTCGAACTAATCCGGCAAGGAATTTCTACGCGCGACATCATCACGCGCAAGTCGCTAGAGAATGCGATTGCTGTGGTGATGGCACTCGGTGGCTCAACAAACGCGGTGCTTCATCTTCTGGCGATTGCCCACGAAGCAGATGTTGACCTGGAGTTGGCGGATTTCCAGCGGATCTCCGAGAAAGTTCCGTTGCTCGCAGATGTCAAACCGTTCGGTCGTTATGTGATGAGCGACGTCGATCGAGTTGGTGGCATTCCGGTTGTGATGCGTGCGCTGCTCGACGCCGGGTTGATTGATGGCGACTGCCTTACTGTCACCGGTAAGTCGGTGGCCGAAAACTTGGAAAGCCTCTCTCCGCCTGATCCAGATGGCGACATTCTGCATGCGACCAAAACACCGCTCAGCGCTGGCGGGGGCATCACTATCCTGGGTGGCTCGCTGGCACCCGACGGTGCGGTGACAAAGACCGCCGGAATTGGCGTCGACTTGTTTGAAGGCACCGCACGGGTATTTGAGCGCGAACAGTCAGCAATGGCCGCACTCGAAGACGGCACGATTCAAGCTGGTGACGTTGTCGTCATTCGTTACGAGGGTCCAAAAGGCGGGCCCGGCATGCGCGAAATGTTGATGATTACCGGTGCGATCAAAGGCGCCGGCCTCGGCAAAGACGTCATGTTGCTCACCGATGGCCGCTTTAGTGGTGGGAC
>JAHEXM010000339.1 GCA_023252115.1 Micrococcales bacterium
TCATCGGCAAGGCCAGGCCCAGGTTGGTAGTAATAGCAGCCTGATTGAGCCACGTATCGCGCCGCTCCGTGGCGCTCGGCCGCTTGTTGAACGTTGCCCCCGCCGGATATCCGCAACTTCTTTGTCAGCTCGAGTGCACTGCGCATAGCCTCGGGTGTGTAGTGCCGCGGAAGAGCTGTCAGTTGATCAATTACAACCTCCGGGCGCGCTTTCGCGATTGCACTATCGACTGATTCCGCATCCAACGCGTCTGCCACCAATGTGGCAGCCCCGAGTTGTTTGAGAACCTCGCCATCAGCCTGTTCCCGAACGAGGCCGGTCACTTCGTGCCCATTCGATACCAGCTCGCGCACAATGGGACGCCCGACGACACCGGTTGCACCCGCGACCACAACCCGCATCAGTCGATCACCTGCTATCCCTCACAAGGTTTGGCAAGTTGCAGTCCGGATTTAATCGCTTTCGATTCAATCGCCGCAGTCGCGTTGTATGCCTCGCTCCAGCGCGCCGGCACGCCGTCATCGCACTTTTCAGCGGCAAGGTCAATCTCGCGATATGGGGAGGCAACGGACAGAACGGGATAGGCCGATACAGCCGCAGCAAACCGCCCGTCCGGCTGCTCAGTGAATTTCACTCGCGAGATCAGTCCCTCGTGCATTCGGAGTTGATCAGGAAAGAATGCCGTCAATAGATTGCCATGCCACACGACCCACGTGCCGTTAACTTTCTCGGCAGGCTGGACGGTATGCGAGCCATGTCCAATGATGAAATCGACATCTCCCCCTGCAGTGATCGTTTTGACGGCCGATTCTTGTCCTGAATTGGTTTCAGTCGAGCCCATGTCTCCCATGGCCAACGAGACGATGACGATCTCGGCACCAGCGGCACGTGCCGCTTTAGCGTCGGCAGCAATTTCTTCCGGACTCTGCCGGTTGATCGCCCAATCGGCACCGGGAATGTATGGCGACTCCCCCGGCGCTGTGTACGAAATGTGAGCGATCCGGATCCCTTTGACAGAGTTGATCACAATGCGATTGGACGACGCCTTTGTGGCGGCGCTGCCTGAATGTCGAACACCGACTCTGTCGAGTGCTGAATTTGTTCGACGGATGCCGTCGAGTCCCTTGTCAAAGGTCCAGTTGCTCGCCATTGAGCATTCATTGAATCCCGCCGACGCGATGCCCTTGGCTAGGTTGGGATGCACGAAATAACGCGGGTACACGGTTTCAGGTTGAGTCGGGTCCGAAAATTGCGCCTCAACATGGCAAATGCTGTAGTCGGCTTCGGACAATCGCGACCGAACCGGCGCCAGCATCGGTGCGAAATTCGGGCCGCCGGAATTGGCGTCGTCTTTCGCTTGCCCCCACAGCGCGGGATGAATCAAGATGTCCCCGGATCCGGTCACCGTCAGGGTGCGTGGTGGACCCTTTGGCTTAGGTGGTGCAACTGGCGCTGGTGGCGGGGTCGGCAACACCTTGTACATCGCCGGTACCACCTGAACTGGTGGCGTCGGCTTAGCTGCGGGAGCAGCGCCGAAAGCGGCCGAGCAAGCCGTCAGACTCACGACGCCGAGGGCAACGACACCCCATCTGATCCCCCGGTTGTACCTCTTCAACGAGCCCCCCACGGGCAGTTATTGCTGTGTTCCTTCTCACCTGTCGGGCTCACCCTAGGACCGAAATTGCAGTACTTGGGTGAAGCGCATTGGCGTGTTGTCTGCGGGTTCGGCATGCCCTCGGGTGAACCGAAACTGCGCGACGTGTCGCTGCCGCACTAGGGTGTCGACATGGGATATGGCGACGCGGCACGCGATAAAGCGCAAGCAAAAGTTTCGGAACTCGAAGCTCAAGTAGCAGCTCTAAAATCCGAACTCTCAAAAGCCAACACTGAACTTCAGGGCGCCCAGGCGGTTGATGATGTTGTCGACAAAGTGACCGGTCCCGACGTCGTTCGCGACGCAACCGCCCCAGTGCGCGACAAGACCAACTCATTGGTCTCGACCGCCCAAGCAAAAGTCGACAAGATCCAGTCAGATCTGACGACAACTGAGGCCAAGCTTTCGACCTATCAAAAGGCGCAAGGCGCAATCGACGCTATTACCGACCCTGAGTAGTCCGCATGCAAGACGAGCCCGTCACGACGCTTACGCGGCTAGGACCAGTTGAATATGTCGATTGGGGTCAAGGCCCAGTTGTCCTGATCGTTCATGGCTCCCCCGGCGGTTACGACCACGCCGTTGCAATGTCTCGATTCCTTGTTGAGGCTGGATTTCGCGCACTCGCGGTCGCTCGGCCCGGTTACCAAGGAACGCCCCTGACAGATGAGACCAGTTCATTCGACCAACAAGCACAGGTCCTGGTGGCACTGCTGGACGCTCTTGACATCGAGAAAGTTGGCCTCTTCGCGTGGTCGGGCGGTGGACCAGTTGCCTATCGCTTTGCCGTCGGTTTTCGAGAACGAACAAATGCGTTGGTGGTTTTTGCCGGTATAAGCCATGCATTGCCGTGCGACACCCCACTCGTTAACAAACTCGTGTCTCGGACCGTTGTGGGCAATGCCCTGATGAATGCGGTCGTGGACTACGCCCCCGAGGTCATTGTCTCGGGAACATTGGCCAGCGTCGGCGAGCTCAGTAAAGAACGGTCCCGTCAACAAGTTGCCGAGATCATGGCTGATCCGCAGAAGCTGGACTTCGTGTTGGCGGTTGCGCGCGCGGCAAGTGAGCGTGGCGACCGCAAGTTGGGGACGGAAAATGACTACGCGGCCTTCGAGACATTTGCGTCCCTAGACCTCGACTCGATCACCACCCCAACTCTGCTTGTGCACGGAACGGTAGACACCGAAGTACCAATAGGTCACAGCCACTTGGCTGCAGATCAGATTGAGGACTCCGAGCTTCTCCTTCTTGAGCAAGGCACTCATTTGGCTTTGTACATCCATGAAGACTCACGCGAAGCCCAGGCTTACGTCGTTGACTTCTTTCGCGCGCACGCGACTTCCACCATCAGTTAGGGCGTACTCAAAGCCTCTTCATCGTCGCCCAAGAAATCCGTCACTTCATT
>JAHEXM010000340.1:0-697 GCA_023252115.1 Micrococcales bacterium
GATCAACATCGAGAGTCAGCGACTGTGGGCGGTAAGTCTGCAACTTCACTGCAGATGCGCCCGCTTGCGCCGCCGCTTTGATCAGCCCAACTGCGGCCTCGATGGAGCCCTCGTGATTTGCCGAGAGTTCGGCAACGATTGCCGCACGGCCTGGCTCTATGCGTAACGATTCAGGCAGATTGGGACGGTTGTTGCTCATGCGGTCAGCCTGGCCAACCTGCTGGGAGCGCGACGGACTGTTCTGCAGCGGCAGCTTCTGCTTCCGCTCTCAGGTCCACGCTGGTCGCGATTGCGGCCGCGAGTTTGGTTAGACCTTCGACAATCCGCTCGACTGGTTCCGTCCCAACGGAGACCCGAACGAACCGTCCGGTGCTGTCTCCGTACGCTGACCCGGGAACTACCGCTACTCCCTGGGTCAGAAGCAGCCAGAGGGCTATGACGAGGTCGGAATTGGGTGAGTCGGCAAGGCTCACGAACAGATAGAACGTTGCGTCTCCGGGCATCGCGGTGAGACCGATCCCAGCGAGCTGATCCCGCACCAGTTGCCGCTTTTGGGTGACTTGCTGAACTTGCGGAAGAGTCGCCTCGAGCAGAGCATCGAAGTTCTGTGTGACGTACAACTGAAGAATTGTTGGTGCGCACGTAATGATGTGCTGGTTGAGATTCAGGATCGCTGAGCGAAGTGGCTCGGCGGCGA
>JAHEXM010000340.1:707-3046 GCA_023252115.1 Micrococcales bacterium
AGCCGGAAATTCCCATGTTCTTACTCAAACTGCTGGCAACGCTCACGACGCCGCGGGCATCGTCGTAAGCGATCGCACTGTGGAAGTCCCCTTTAGGCAGGAACTCGCTGTAAGCCTCGTCGAAGAGCAGTCTCACCTCAGCGGATGCTGCGTGGTCAACCAGCTTGCGAACATCGTCCTCGCTCTCGACCGTCCCAGCTGGATTGTTCGGGTTACATACGATCGCGAGCACGGTTGTGTCGTCTGCATATTGCATCAGCTCGCTTAGCGAGACGTCATGCGGGACCATGATGGGAGTTGCACCCGTGAGCTTGACGTGCTCAACGTAGCTGAGCCACGCAGGCTCCTTGATTAGGACAGTCGAACCCGGGGATGCAGTTGCGAGAATGGTTAGGTATATCGCCGCTTTTGATCCCGCGGTGACGAGGAAGTCTTGCGGCGAGACCGAAATTCCGTAGCGCTCTTGGTAGTAGTTACTTAGTTTCGCGCGCAGTTCTGGAATGCCCTGCGACTCGCTGTAGTGGTAGCCACGGACAAAGTCGATCTCGCTGAAACTGAACTCCGGAATGTCAAAGTACGCCTCGCCGAGGGACAGTACGAGGATGTCTTTGCCAGTTCGCTTGAGCCGATAGACAACTTCATTCAGATATATCGACAATGCGGGCGGAACATCAGCTACGAGGGGATTGAGGTCGCGCACATCCACTCCTGTCGGATTTGAGCGCCAGCATACCTAACCCCTTTGAGGGGCGGCCCTACGGCGAGCAGCGTCGAGTGCTTCGTCGAAGGATTTCTTGGTTTGGATTCCATCGTCAGCGTCAGTTGGGGGAATTGATGCGAATCCGAGCAGCGCGAGCTGGCGGGGCGTCAGCTTGTCAACTATATCTTTCGGCATGCCCGTCGGAAAGTCAGCCTTCTGTTTCAGCCACCAGCGCGACAGTGTCGCAATTGCCACCCACCGTGTTCCTTCGGTTCGATTGGATTTCGCGCCGTGCCAGAGTCGACTGTCCCAAATGACAACGTCCCCAGCAGTAGCCTCAACGTCTGTCGCATGGGCAAAATCCCGATCGGGATATCGTCCGGACTGATGACTTCCTGGCACTACCACCGTGCACCCGTTCTGCTCGCTCTGATCCTCAAGCACGAACGCGATCTGCATCATTAGTAGTTCTGGACCACTAAACGGTATGTAGGAGTCGATGTGCAGGTCCAGTGGCGTGCCGCTCGATCGGGCGTTGTAGTAATGCAGGATGTAGTTGGGCTCGTCTTGAGGGATCTCGCGATACCAGTGATCGTTGAGGAATCGCGCAGCAACGGCGCGGACTGGGTCGCTGTCGAGGAGCCTAGTGAACGCAGGATCGCGGTACGGCAGGTGATACACAACCCGGTCAGCCTCACGACCTTGTGGCGTCCCGATCGCGATGTTTTCGTCGTCGGCCGACGCAGCACTAACAAGATCGAGCAAATACTTGACTAGCTGGTCGCTCATCAGGCCGGGTAGGCGGACATACCCCTGAACCTCGAGGTCCAGCACCACCGAAGCCAATTCGTCGGGATCCAAGCGGCGGACCAATCCGTCCAATGTGTCCATGTTCAAGGCTCCCTCTAATACGCTCGCCGATACAATAGCCATTCGCAAAACGGCACGGCGCACCGCCATGATCGGTCTAGCCGTGCTCTCGGCCGAAAATAATCGCTACGGATTTACGCTCGCCGCCAACCCTGGCCAGGAAGGACCGTTGCATTGGAAGCCAAGAGATCACGACTAGCGATCATCCCGGCTCGCGGCGGTTCGAAACGCATTGCCGAGAAGAACATCCGTCCGTTTGCTGGAGTCCCCATTCTGCACCGCACAATCCAACTTGCCGAGTCGTCAGGTCTCTTCGACGCGATCGAAGTCTCGACCGACTCGCAGAAGATTGCGCAGGTCGCCGCAGTCGCAGGGCGTCGGCCGGCATCGCTGCGGCCAGCTGAACTGGCTACGGATGAAGTGGGACTCGCAGATGTCATCGCGTTTGAAGTAGAGCGGTGCGAACGCGACGGCCGTCGATTCGATGAGCTGTGGATGATCCTGGCGTGCGCGCCCCTCATCGTTGCCAGTGACCTAGTACACGCGGCCAATCTCCTATCCGATTCACGGCAAGACGTTGCAGTGATATCAGTATGCGAGTATCCAGTGCCGATTGAGTGGGCGTTGCGCGTGGACCACAATGGTGAACTCAGCGCTTCTTCACCAGAAGCGGCGGCGTTGCCAGCTCATGAACTGCCGCGCGCGTTGCACGACGCTGGGGGCTTCATTGGCTACCACTGGGGTGCTGCCCGCGACGTAGTTGCCAATC
>JAHEXM010000341.1 GCA_023252115.1 Micrococcales bacterium
TAGGCCCAGGTCCGAACTCGCTGACACACACAACATGCTGCGAAGTGATAATTCTTGAGCTGGACCCAAGGTCGCCTGAGCGACCACGTAGGTGCCCGGCGTCACGTACGGCAAAGAGCCAGCAGGTGCAAACATTGCGTCGACGTCACGGCAATCCAGTGCGGCCACCATTGAGTCCAGATCATGAAAAGCGGTCAGCCGACATTTGCTGTGATCCGCAAAGTCTACTGGCAAGCCGAGATTGTCATCGAACGCGATTCGCACAGCGCAAAACTAATGGCACTCGGGCTGAATGCAAGACGCGACAGACCAAGCGGGCTAACTGCCGTGCATCGCGAGAGGAATGCGCCTACCGTCTGGACCTATGGCTATGCAGCGAAGCAGTGCGGTGCTTATTGGATTTGCAGGAATCGGCCTGGTGGCCGCAGCACTTGGGGGTTGCTCCGCGACTTCCAACAGTGCTTCGCCCAACGCGGCTGCCACGTTGCACGCATCGCAAGACGGCACCACTACCGATACTCAGGTTTACAACCCTTTCTACATGGTCGGCGCGAACTACGCGGCTAGTACAACAGTGACACTGACGATCTACGTCAATAACACCAAGACCAATCCGGTGTTTAGCTCAGACGTTCCGACGTCAGCCAGCGGAGCACTGAGCTACTTGGTCAACCCAGCTACGCCAATCCCTGCGGGTGACTACGACGCGTACACCTACACAAAGGGAACGACGACGCAGTTGGCCAAGGAAGACTTCACTGACCTGGGTCCAAGGAGCGGAAGTGTCGCCCATGTGGTGACCGACGCAAAGACTCCGGCGGGCGCGTTCTTCAGTCCTGCTATTCGCTCGAACCAGCTTTACATTTCTCAGTCGGCAAATGGTGGCCAGTTGTATCGGTGGCCGGTCAGCAAACTGCCCACAAAGCCGTCGGCCACCCCGGTTGTTGTTGCTCCCGAAACCTCAGCACCCCAAGTTGCTTCGGGCGTCAAGATGGAACAGATCGCGTTTGATAGCGACAACAAAAACCTATTCATCGCAAAGAAGGCATTGAACGCAGGCAACCTCGGTGGTAACTCTGTTTGGACCTATCCGTGGGATACGAAAAACATGACCACCACCGGAGCGGGAACAAACCTTGCCGGTTTGGCCACGTCAAACCAGGGTGACGGTTACTACGCCTGGGGGCCAAACCCGTCGGGTGGATCAATTGCCGCATACAACGCCAAGGCCTTCCCGCCCCCGGACGGAACAAAGACCCCAACGCAAGTTGCCATCGGCAACGGCGGTGGCGTTACCGAAACCAGTTTCACCAACGGAAAGACGGCAACGAATTACCTCTACTTCGGCTCGCTCCAGTCAGGTTGCGTCTACAAGCAGAACATGACGACTCAACAAACCTGGGTTGACTACTGCATCCCGTCGCTCGGTGTTGGGAACTACAACCAGAGCGTGTATTCCTTGGATACCGACAAAGCTGGCAATGTCTATGCAATGTGGCAAGGGTCGCAAGACAACAACACGATCATCATGAAGATCGTTCCTGGTGGGGATGGTCAAACGACCGACAAGCTGCAGACACTGCAGATCAAGAACTACATGCTGTCCAGCGGCATGGCGGTCAACACCGACGGAACCCGCATCTTTGCTGACGGTTCGCAAACCATCGGTGGAGCTGCGCCGACAGTGAATGCGGACACGATCCTGGAACTCGACAACCCAGTGTGGGGAGCTGTCGGATCACCGGACAAGCCAGCAGGCAACACACCGATCGCGACTCAACTGCCGCAATCAGTCAGTCCTTGGCTGACTGGGTTGAACCTGGTCGACAAGAGCGGAAACAAGGGCGACAAGGTCTACATCGCTGACAACAACAACGGCTTCTGGATGTTCTTCCTCTAGCCCAAGCAATGGTCTGACGCTGGGTTATTTGCATTCCGCAGGCAGTTGCACTTTGCCCGGCTTCAGACTCCATGTGCGCATCTTGATCCACTCATCCATATCCGGTGCGTAGACGTTCTGCAATCCGAAGTGCAGCACTTGCCACCACGTGGTGTGTCGGCCTTGGCCGACGTACAGGTCGCTGGACGTGAGTGGAATCGGTCCGAGCGATCCCGACAGGCGCCAATGCTGGGCTCGCCGCCACGGCCTGTTCTGCAGAATCTCGGGGCCCACGTAGTGGGACTTGGCGAAGGCATCGTTGAAGCTGGCCAAGTTGACCCCGGGTATGGGTGTACACGGGACGTCGGGAATCGGCGTGGGCCAGTGGTAGGTAAAGGTGTAGAAACTTCCGTTGTAGATCACGTTCGTGAACCAGATTTTGTATCGCGGACCGCCCGCGACCATTCGTACGTTTCCATTCTGCGCGTTCCACCAAAACGGCACGTTGACTTTCAAGCTCGGCACGTAATACCGACCGCTGCCGTGGAAGTTGCGCGGCAACCGGGGTGGGCGGGGCGTTTTGGTTGCTTGAAGAGACTGTGTCTTGGCGGTAGGGGTGGCCTGAGCCATCGCTGGCGGCGCTGTCATCAGTGACGCCATGCCGACCACGGCGGCGGCAAACACCCCGATGGTGCTCGATTGGTTTCTTGATCGCATCGGTTCAGTTTCGCAAACGCGTATTTCTTTGCCATAGTCGGCACAACATCCATCGAACAGAACCACCCACGAGAGGGCAAGCAGTTGAGAAGAAGTCGCAAGTCCGTCAGCGCAATCTCAATTGCAGTTCTGGTTGCGGGCGGAATGGCCGCCTGTAGTTCGAGCTCGTCGTCAAGTGGTACGACAACCAACACGTGGAAGATCGGCCTCGAAGCCCCACTGACTGGCGATCAGAGCACGCTCGGCCAGGGAATGTTGAAGGGTGCCCAGCTAGCGGCGACTCAGATCAACTCAAGTGGTGGAGTTCTTGGCAAGAACGTCGAAATTGTTCAGATCGATGACGCAGCGAACGCTCAGACGGGGGTAACTGCGGCAACGGCTGCTATCGCTGCGGGACTCAACGGAGTCGTCGGTCCGTATAACTCTGGTGTCGGAGCGAAGACGC
>JAHEXM010000342.1 GCA_023252115.1 Micrococcales bacterium
CCTGACAGGTAGGATCAGGGAGTGTCATATGACGCTAGTGCAATCACCGTCCTCGAGGGTCTCGACGCTGTTCGAAAGCGTCCCGGGATGTACATCGGGTCCACTGGTGAACGCGGTCTTCATCACCTGGTTTACGAGGTTGTCGACAACGCTGTCGATGAGGCTCTCGCCGGTTATTGCGACCACATTGAGGTCACTCTGCTGGCTGATGGTGGCGTCCTGGTAACGGACAACGGACGCGGAATTCCGGTTGACATTGTCGAGTCGGAGGGGCGGCCGGCTGTCGAGGTCGTTTTAACCGTGTTGCACGCTGGCGGCAAATTCGGAGGCGAGGGTTACGCCGTCTCCGGTGGATTGCATGGAGTCGGTGTCTCCGTGGTCAACGCCCTGTCCAAGCACCTCGAGGTCGAAGTCTCGCTAAACGGCAGCATCTACCGCCAGTCGTACAACCTGGGAACACCGGAAGCCGATCTTGCGAAGAGCGGCACATCTGAGGCCACCGGTACCACGGTGACGTTTTGGGCCGACGACGACATTTTTGAAACTACGCACTACGACTTCGAGACCCTGTCGCGGCGCTTTCAGGAAATGGCCTTTCTGAACCGAGGGTTGTCCCTGTCTTTGGTGGATGAACGCGACCCCGAAGCGGTCGTGGTTACTGAAGAAGGCGACGACGTCGAGGCAGTCGATGCAGTGGTCGGCGTTCGCGAAGTTCGTTACAAGTACGACGGCGGGATCGCCGACTTCGTCAAACACCTCAATGCCACCAAGGGGCCAGCTCACCAAAAGATCATTTGGTTTGAAGCAGAGGACACCGATAAAGGCATCAGTGCTGAAGTTGCAATGCAGTGGAGTCAGGTCTATTCCGAGTCGGTCTACACGTTTGCCAACACGATCGGCACAACCGAAGGCGGAACTCATGAAGAAGGCTTCCGCACCGCGCTCACCAGTTTGGTTAACAAGTTCGCTCGTGAGTGGGGCGTGCTGAAAGAAAAGGACACCAACCTGTCAGGCGATGACGTCAGGGAAGGTCTGACTGCGATCGTTTCGGTCAAGCTGCGTGAACCTCAGTTCGAAGGGCAGACCAAGACCAAGCTGGGCAATACCGAAGCGAAGACGTTTGTGCAAAAGGTCGTCAACGACCAGCTTGCGCAATGGTTTGAGCAGAATCCCGCTGAAGGCAAAGAGATCGCCCGTAAATCTGTGTCGGCGTCAATCGCGCGAATCGCTGCGCGAAAGGCTCGCGATCTAGCTCGCGGACGCAAAGGCCTACTGGGCGGTGGCGGACTTCCCGGAAAGCTGATCGATTGTTCTGCGACCGATCCAGAGCGATGCGAAATTTTCATTGTTGAAGGCGACTCCGCCGGCGGCTCTGCGCGTAGCGGGCGTGATCCGGCAACTCAGGCAATCTTGCCGATTCGTGGAAAGATCCTGAACGTTGAGCGCGCGCGACTCGACAAGGTGCTGGCAAACAACGAAGTCCAGGCAATGATTTCAGCACTTGGCAGCGGGATACAGGAAGAGTTCGACATCGACAAACTCCGCTACCACAAGTTGGTGTTGATGGCTGACGCCGATGTGGACGGGCAACACATCCGAACGTTGCTTTTGACGTTGCTCTTTCGCTTCATGCGTCCGTTACTCGAGCTCGGGCATGTGTATTTGGCACAACCGCCGTTGTACAAAATCAAATGGTCACGTGGCGACGCCGAGTACGCCTACTCCGATCGCGAACGTGACGCGTTGATCGCGGCAGGACTTGAACGTGGACTCAAGAAGCCCAAGGAAGATGGCATCCAGCGGTACAAAGGTCTGGGCGAAATGAATGCATCGGAGCTGTGGGAAACAACCATGGACCCGTCCCGCCGAGTGCTCTTGCAAGTCACGATGGACGATGCGGCGCAAGCAGATGAGCTGTTCTCCGTGTTGATGGGCGAGGACGTTGAGTCTCGCCGCAAGTTCATTCAACGCAATGCGAAAGATGTTCGATTCCTCGATATCTGACCCTGTTTAACCCTCGCTTCTTCAAATGAGTAGCGACCCGAGCGCGCTGAAAGGACAAGTTCGCCGTGGCTGACGACATCACAACGGTGCCGCCGGATTCGGGCGACCCCGGACCCAACGGTCGGATCGAACCTGTCGAAATTCAGACCGAGATGCAGCGCTCGTATCTCGACTACGCGATGAGCGTCATTGTTGGCCGCGCCCTGCCCGACGTTTGCGACGGACTCAAACCGGTTCACCGGCGAGTTCTGTACGCGATGTACGACGGTGGGTACCGCCCGGATCGCGGATTTTCTAAGTGCACTCGCGTTATCGGCGATGTGCTGGGTCACTATCACCCGCACGGTGACTCGTCTGTTTATGACGCTTTGGTCCGCCTTGTCCAACCGTGGTCGTTGCGTTACCCGATGGTCGACGGCCAAGGAAACTTCGGTTCGCCAGGTAATGACCCGGCCGCTGCGCATCGCTACACCGAATGCCGAATGTCGCAGCTGGCGATGGAGATGGTCCGCGACATCGACGAGGAGACCGTCGACTTCACCGCCAACTACGACGGTCGAACGATGGAACCGTTGCTTCTTCCGTCGCGCATCCCAAACCTGTTGGCAAACGGCTCTGCAGGCATCGCGGTCGGCATGGCCACCAATATCCCGCCGCATAACTTGCGCGAACTCAATGCGGGTATCCAGTGGGCGCTAGCGAACCCGCAAGCTCCGCGCGAGGAGTTACTTGCGGCTTTGATGGAACGCATCCCTGGACCGGACTTTCCTACGGGTGCGTTGGTCGTTGGTAAGCGAGGCATTGATGACGCTTACCGGACCGGTCGCGGATCAATCACGATGCGAGCCGTCATCGATATCGAGGAGGATAATCGCGGTCGGACCTGCCTGGTCATCACCGAGCTGCCCTACCAGGTCAACCCAGACAACCTGGCGCTTCGTATCGCAGAGCTGACAGATCTCGGCAAAATTACCGGCATTGCCGATCTGCGCGACGACTCTTCGTCCCGTACGGGCCAGCGCCTTGTTGTC
>JAHEXM010000024.1 GCA_023252115.1 Micrococcales bacterium
GCTTGACGAGATGTGCGAACTCCTGACCGCTGACGACGACATTGATGCCATCGACCTGGATCCGCTTGCGGCGCAGTTGGGGCTGCAAGATCTGACTGGTGAAGAAGTCGAAACACCCGAGGACCCAGTGCTTGCGCGGTTGCTGCCCGATGCGTATACCGAAGATGAGGAGTCAGCATCCGAGTTTCGACGCCTCACTGACACCTCACTACGCCGAGGCAAGATTGATGACGCGGAAATCATGCGGATGGGACTCGATCGCGCAGACTCAGATCCGAACGGCACAGTTGCGCTGACGCCTGACCAGGCTGTCTCGTGGCTGCGTGCACTCAACGACCTTCGACTTGCGTTGGGAGTGCGACTCGAGATCACGACTGACTCGGCCCTCGATACTGCAGGGATACCTGACGATGACCCCCGCGCTGTTTTGGTTGCGCTTTACGACTTTTTGACCTGGTGGCAGGACTCGCTTCTGAATGCATTAGCTACGCAGGAATAGGCTTGACCGGTGCTGCGTATTCGCCAGGGGCTGGTCGATTCAATGGTCAGTCATGCCCGCAATGATCATCCTGACGAAGCGTGTGGCGTGATTGCTGGACCAGCGGGATCAGATCAGCCGCAACGCTTCATTCCGATGATCAATGCGGCGCGTTCACCGACGTTCTATGAGTTTGATTCGGGTGACCTCCTACGCCTCTACCGCGAGATGGATCAAAACGACGAAGAGCCAATCGTTATCTATCACTCACACACAGCGACCGAAGCCTTCCCTTCGCGGACTGATATTTCCTATGCCTCTGAACCGAATGCCCATTACGTCCTGGTCAGCACTCGGGAGACCGGAAGCAAAGAGGGGCCCTACGAGTTGCGATCATTTCGGATCGTTGATGGCGAAGTCTCCGAAGAAGAGGTGCAAGTCGCCGAATAGCGCGCACACCGTAGGCTAAGCACATGGCCGTTGAAGTCCAAATTCCTACGATCTTGCGCACGTACACCGATGGCGCCAAGACCGTTACTGGCTCTGGCGACACATTGGCCGCACTAGTTGCCGAGCTCGATTCACACCATCCGGGCATTGGTGAGCGGCTAGTTGATGGAGCTGAACTTCGCAAATTCGTCAACGTTTACTTAAATGATGAAGACGTGCGTTTTCTGGACGGCTTGGATACCTCGGTTGCCGATGGCGATGTCGTTACGATTTTGCCTGCGGTAGCTGGCGGATAGCTAGCGCGGCGTCATGCGTTACGAATCACTCCTAGCGTCGGTTGGGCATACCCCACTTGTCGGTCTTCCGGCGCTATCGCCGACTCCAGAGGTTCGCCTCTGGGCCAAGTTAGAGGATCGAAATCCAACGGGCTCGGTCAAAGATCGCCCCGCGCTGGCAATGATAGAGGCGGCGGAAGCAGCCGGAATTCTCGTTCCCGGTGCCACCATCATGGAGCCGACCAGCGGCAACACGGGGATCTCGTTGGCTATGGCATCCAAGCTCAAAGGCTACAAACTAATCTGTGTAATGCCCGAGAACACGTCTGCCGAACGCACTCAGCTGCTCAAGATGTGGGGCGCCGAAGTGATCTACTCCGACGCTGCCGGCGGATCCAACGAAGCGGTGCGAGTCGCAAAAGTTCTTGCGCAAGAGAACCCCTCTTACGTGATGCTCTATCAATACGGAAATCCCGCCAATGCCTTGTCGCACTACTACGGAACAGGTCCGGAGCTACTCGAAGATTTGCCCGAAATCACGCATTTTGTTGCGGGGCTGGGAACGACAGGAACATTGATGGGAGTCGGCCGCTTTCTACGTGAGCGAATTCCGGATATTTCCATCGTCGCTGCCGAGCCGCGCTACGGCGAACTTGTTTATGGTCTGCGCAACTTGGATGAGGGGTTCGTGCCCGAGTTGTATGACGAGTCGGTGTTGACGACTCGCTATTCGGTCGGACCGCGTGACGCCGTTCGTCGCACTCGTGAGCTGTTGGAGAAAGAGGGAATCTTCGCGGGCATTTCGACCGGCGCGATTCTGCATGCGGCGCTCGGCATGGCCGCCAAGGCAGTTAAAGCTGGCGAGCGCGCAGACATTGCATTCATCGTTGCCGATGGTGGTTGGAAGTACTTGTCGACCGGCGCTTACGAGGGAACCCTCGAAGAGGCTGAAGCTCGATTGGATGGGCAGCTCTGGGCGTAGGTGTGCTGGTCTCGTTTCGCGCGAGACACGGCGAGCGCCACGCCCACCCTTCGCCCACGCTCGCCTTAGCCTCGCGCAAAACGAGTGGGCACTTGCGCAGTTGGTATCGAGTCAGCAGTGCGAGGGTTGCATCGTAAATTGCGGCCGTGTCGACGGCGGGGATCTGCTAACCGGTTTGGAACCATTCGCGGGCGCCGGCGGTGTTGTTAAGCAAAAGAATCACGACGTTGAGGAAGATGGCCGCCCATCCGGTGCCGACGGGAATCTCAAACACGGCAAACACCAAGTTGATGATGGCCAACAGATTCACCAGCATCCATGCTTGCGAATTTCCCAAGAAGACGCCCCTGGCGATCCAGATGTAGATCAGTCCGAGCACCAATGAGAGAAGGCCGGACGTGAACCAGTACCAGTCGCTGACTGAGGCGCCGAACAATTGCTGGAGATCGCCGGGCCGCAATGCCAGGATGACCGTGGCGATTGCAGCAAGGAATTGAAGCACTGCGCCGATGATTACTAAGACACCTACTGCCGTCACATTCGGTGGACGCTTCATCGTGGTGTTCACATCGCTCATGGGTCGTGACGCTATCGGGCAATCGGCTCAGAAGTCGCGCGATGACACGCCACGGAGCCAAGATCAACCCGAAAATCTAGGCCCCCACCAGTCAACGTGCGGTAGGTCACCTGTTCGCTAGCCCGAACATCGACGTGGGCCGTCGTTAGTACCCTGCTTTGTGTGACCGATGCACCCATTGGGATTTTTGACTCCGGAGTTGGCGGGCTCACGGTCGCGCGCGCCGTCCTTGATCAACTGCCACATGAGCCCATCCTTTACGTCGGTGATACCGCACGCGGGCCTTATGGTCCGCTGCCCTTGGCTGATGTGCGGGCCTACGCGCTTGACGTAATGGACCACCTGGTCGAAGAGGGCGTCAAACTCTTGGTGATCGCTTGCAACTCGGCAAGTGCGGCGGTGCTTCGAGATGCGCGGGAGCGCTATTCAGTTCCGGTCGTCGAGGTCATTCATCCTGCTGTTCGGCGGGCCGCCCACCTGACCCGCAATGGCCATGTCGGAGTTATCGGAACCGAAGCGACAGTGACGAGCGGAGCGTATGTCGATGCATTTGCGGCAGCGCCGGACCTGATCGTTACTCAGCAGGCTTGCCCGCTATTCGTTGAGTTCGTCGAGAATGGCCAGACTGAGGGTCCGGAGCTTCTTAAGGTCGCGCATGGCTACCTAGATTCAGTCGTCGAATCTGGAGTCGACACTTTAGTTCTTGGTTGTACGCACTACCCCGTACTCACCGCGGTCATTCAGTACGTGGTCGGTGATGACGTTGCATTGGTTTCGTCGGCTGAAGAAACGGCGAAGGATGTCTATGCCACGCTGGTCAAGAACGACCTAGTGCGTGATGCTGATCTACCGGAACCGGAGCATCGCTTTCTAGCAACGGGTGATCCCGGTCCGTTCGCGGACCTCGGTCGTAGGTTCCTTGGACCCGAGGTTTCGCAGGTCGACAAAGCGACCGGAGTCTTCAAATGAAACTGACCATCATCGGGTGTGCAGGGTCTTTTCCTGGACCCGATTCATCAGCGTCGTGCTATTTGCTGCAACATGACGGAACCTCTATTCTGCTCGACCTTGGCAACGGCTCGCTTGGTTCGCTTGCGCGCCACATCGATCCGTTCGAAGTTTCTGCAGTTGCTCTTTCGCATCTGCATATTGATCACTGCGCTGACGTCGCTTCTCTTTACGTCGGTCGCAAATGGCAGCCGGACGGGCCCCTCCCGCCAATCCCGGTGGCGGGCCCCGAAGGCGTTGGTGATCGCATGGCCAACATCTACGGCTTACCGCTCGACGTGGGAATGAAAGAGCAGTTCGATTTCATCGATTACGACCATGCGCCGGTCGAATTCGGACCGTTCATGATCACACCGTTCCTGGTCAATCACTGCGTCGTCAGTTATGGGTTGCGAGTGGAAGCAGGGGGTCGGACGCTCGTGTTCTCGGGCGACACCGGTGCCTGCCAGAATCTGATCGACAATTCAGTTGGCGCAGATCTCGCACTTTATGAGGCCTCGTACTTGAGTCGTCGTGAGAATCCGCCGGACATGCACTTAACTGGCAAAGAAGCGGCCGAGCTTGCGAATGCAGCCGGTGTTAAACGGCTGATCTTGACGCACTTGGTGGCTTGGTATGACTCCGAGGAAGTGCTGGCCGAAGCGATGGGTTTATTCAGCGGTGATGTTGAGCTAGCCAAGCCTGGAATGGTGGTTGAGATCTAATGCCCGATGAGGCTGGTACCAGGTCAGATGGCAGAGGTGCCAACGACTTGCGTCCCATTCGATTCACTCGACGTTGGCTCGATAACGGCGAAGGTAGTTGTCTCGTCGAGTTTGGCCGCACCCGCGTGTTGTGCGTTGCCTCCTTTAGTCCTGGTGTGCCCCGGTGGCGCAAGGATTCCGGGCGCGGTTGGATCACCGCCGAATATGCGATGCTGCCCCGGTCAACTGACACGCGTGGATCTCGTGAATCCGTCAAGGGCAAGCTTTCCGGTCGCACGCAGGAGATTTCGCGACTCATTGGCCGTTCACTGCGCGCGGTGATCGATGACGCAGTGCTGGGTGAAAACACCATCCAGATCGACTGCGACGTGCTGCAGGCTGACGGTGGAACGCGTACCGCGGCAATAACGGGTGCTTACGTGGCATTGGTGGATGCGATGACATGGGCAAAGGAACAAGGCCACGTCAAATCTGATGCGCAACCGTTGATCGATTCAGTTGCGGCAGTCAGCGTCGGCATTGTCGATGGTGAGGTTCGCCTGGACTTGCACTACGACGACGATGTCCGGGCCGAGACGGACATGAATGTTGTGATGACTGGCGACGGTCGTTATATCGAAGTTCAAGGCACAGCTGAAGGAGACCCATTCGCCCGTGAGTTGCTCGACCAGCTGCTCGAGTCGGCCGCCACTGGTTGCACGACATTGGCGGGTCTTCAGCAAGCTGCATTAGCGAGCTCCTTGCCGCCGTTGGGCAGGCTGCTGGATGGAACTCCGGCAACTTCGGCATAGGCTGCCTCGCTGTGGCTGCCCCCCAAGTTGTCCTTGCAACCCGCAATTCGCACAAGGTAGTTGAGGTTCGGCGAATCTTGGCGTCCACGCACGCCGCTATTGATTTGATTCCCATGCCCGACTCGGTGCCTGATGTAGTGGAAACCGGCTCGACCTTTGCAGGCAACGCGACTCTCAAAGCTGAAGCCGTCTCGCACGCCACCGGACTTCCAGCGATCGCGGATGATTCCGGTCTGTGTGTTGACGCTTTGAATGGAATGCCGGGGGTGCTGTCGGCGCGATGGGCGGGCAAGCATGGTGATGATGCTGCGAACCTCGATCTAGTGCTGGCTCAACTGGCCGACGTGCCGATCGTGCGGCGCGGGGCTCAATTCGTCTGTGTCGCTGCGCTGGCTGCTCCCGGATTTCGCACCGTTGTTTCCGAAGGCGTCGTCATGGGGGCTCTTATTCATGAGCGCCGTGGTGATGGTGGATTCGGGTACGACCCAATATTCATCGCCGAGGGGCACGAAGTCACCACCGCACAGATGGCGCCGGAGCAAAAAGATGCGATCAGTCATCGGGGAGCTGCTATGCGTGGGCTCGCCGCCGCGTTGGCCTCCCTCCCGCAAGGTGGAACATCGCAGCCATAGTCCGACACAAATGTTCCACCTTGCGGGAGGGCGGGCCCCTACGATCCGCACATGGCGCTGAAACCAGGACTTAAGTTCATTGGGACGCTGGGTGTTTCGCTCGCGCTAATGGCGCCAAGCTTTTCTATCGATCTCAATCCATCGGCGATGGCGACTGAGGTTGGGGCGGCTATCCCCCTGGCGTTTGTCGCCGCATCGCTGATTGTGCCGATCTTGGCGATCTGCTTTGCGGTGCTCACCCGCAAGCGCGGGCAAAGCGGCTCGCTCTACGGCCTCGTGGGTGACGAATTTGGACCACGCGCAGGAACGGCCGCTGGCGCATTGTTGGGAATCACCTACATGTTCGTCACAGTTGTCGGCGCGTCTGCAGTTGGCGTGCTGCTGTCGAGCTTGTGGGCACGGCATGGCGGGATACTTCCGAAATACGGAGTGTCTGGCGTTGGGATCATCGCAATCATTGGTGCGCTCTTGCTGGTTATCCGACCGCCCCAACTCACCGGTCGCGTGACGGTCACGTTGGAAGCCGCCACCATCGGTTTGATCCTCATCACTACGTTCGTTGTTTTGTACCAGCTGTTGACGACAGGCGGCCCGGCTGGTCAACGCCCGACGTGGTCGGTCTTTACGCTGACTGATTCCCCGACTGGTGGCATCGCACTGGGTGTCGTCTTGGCTTTCACGACATTTGCTGGATTTGAAGGAGCCGCAACCACTGGTGGTGAGTCTCGCGATGCAACCAGGTTCGTGCCGCGGGCAATCCTTGCAGCTGCCATTGGCGCTGGATTGTTCTTCATCTTGGTTTCAACGGTCATCGTCTGGGGTTACGGCACGTCAGCTGCCCAAGTCGCTGAAATTGCGAATTCAGATTCTTTCGTGGGTGGCGTAGCTGACCAATATGTTGGCAATGGGTTGGGTGACCTGATCACGATTGGTGCAACTGCCAGCGCGTTCGGAACGGTCACCGCGACCACGTTTGGTGCCAGTCGCATCTTCTACACGATGGCAAATGACGGCGTGCTGCCTCGCTACTTCGCGAAGACGAACAAAAGCAATGTCCCGGCATATGCGGCGTTGTTTGTTGCGCTGGTTGGTGCGACCACTTTGGTGGTCTGGGATTTGCTAGACGACAACCCGTTCGACGTTTTTGATGCGGCCAGCACGACGTCAGGGTTTCTTTTCTTGGTTGCCTACCTGACCGTGCCAGTGGCAGCAGCCCGTGCGTTGTGGAAACCGGGTTTTCGTGGTGCAGTGCGTGCACTGATTTTGCCGACGATTGCTTTTGTTGCTGTTGGTTTCACGCTCTACAAGTCAATCTGGCCGTTGCCGACGGGTGCGGTCGCCATAACGCCGTGGTTAGCGCTGATAGTGATCGTCGCAGCATTGGCCTTGATGGTATTGCGGGGGAGTCACGCAAAGGTCCACCCGGCAGTTTGACGGTGATGCTAAAAAGTCGCGAACCAATCGCGACTTGCTTTCGTATTGTTGAGAATCAGGATCACCACATTGACCAGAATTTCACCCCAGCCTGCCCCTTCGGCAATTAGCAAAACGCCAAAGATCAGGTTGATCACCGCGACGATGTTCACCAGCATGTGACCTAGCGGGTTTCCATCAAACACTGCACGCGACACCCACAAATAAACGAGCGCCATGAACACCGAAACCGTTGCGCTCACGATCCAAAAGGTGTCAGAAACCGGGCGACCAAATAGCCGCTGCAGGTCACCCGGACGATTAATCAAGATTACGTCGGCTATTGCCCCAATCAGCAGCAGCACCGCTGCAAGGACAACCAGAACTCCCAGTGCTGTCACGATCTTCGGGCGTTGTGGATCTACCACGTTGTCGCTCACATGGCGAACAGTAACAAGGGTCAGTGAGAGTAGCCATTGGACTTGTCGCGACTGTCGTTCTTGTCTTGTGGCACCGGTCCATCGAGGCTGTCAAAGAATTTCACTGAGGCTTGGATGTCGGCCATCAGCAAGCTCGCGAGGTCCATCGAGAATCCATTGCGCACGACTATGCGCATGACACGTTGACTAGCGATGTTGTCGGGCATTGGATATGCCGGAACTTGCCACCCAAATTCACGCAAACGGTTCGACAAATTGTCGATAGTCCAGAGATCGGTGTAGCCGGGCTTGAGTCGCCACGCAAACACGGGTATGTCATCGCCCTTGGTTAGCAATTCAAACGCCGGAATCTTGGCAATCGCATCCGAGAGGTAGAGCGCCACGTCTTGGCACGCTTGCTGGACGCGACGGTACCCGTCATGTCCGAGCCGCAAGAACAAATAGTACTGAAGCAGTACCTGAGCCCCTGGTCGCGAAAAATTCAGCCCAAGCGTCGGCATGTCACCGCCGAGATACGACACATGAAATACCAGTTCTTGGGGCAGGCAACTGTGATCACGCCACATCACCCATCCGATGCCCGGATACACCAATCCGTACTTGTGACCCGAAGTGTTAATCGAATGCACGCGGCTAAGTCGAAAGTCCCATTCCAGGTCGGGCTGCAAGAAAGGTGCGACCATTCCGCCGCTGGCTGCGTCCACGTGTAACGGCACATCCTGACCAGTCCGTTGCTGAAGGTCATCAAGTGCGGCACACAGTTCCTTGATGGGTTCGTAAGAACCGGTATAGGTAACACCAAGAATTCCGACGACTCCGATCGTATTTTCGTCGATGGCATCGAGCATGCCCCGTGGAGTCAGGTTGGTCTCGTCAATCGTGACTGGGACGTATCGAGCTTCAACCTCCCAGTAGTTGCAAAACTTTTCCCAGACGACTTGCACTGCTGAGCTCATTACGAGATTGGGATTCTCGGTGGACTTCCCGGCGGCTTTGCGAGCATTCGACCAACGTCGCTTGAAAGCCATTCCCGCAAGCATGCAGGCTTCACTCGAGCCAATGGTCGAAGTGCCGACTGGGTCAACTTCGTCGGGAGCGTTCCACAACTTTGCAAGAATCGAGATGCATCGTTCTTCGATTGCCGCGGTCTGCGGATACTCATCCTTGTCAATCATGTTCTTGTCAACGGTCTCGGTGTAGAGCTGCAGTGCTTCCGGTTCCATCCAAGTGCTAACGAAGGTTGCAAGGTTCAAGCGTGAATTGCCGTCGAGCATGGCCTCGTCATGAACAATCTGGAATGCCGTTGCAGGGCGTAGTTCACCTTGGCCCAGTCTCAATCGCGGGATGCTCAGATCGTGATCGCGACTGAACATTGGCGGAACGAGAATGTCTTCGGGCAGAAAGTCCGCTCTGATTGGACGATGCAATACCACAGTTACTCCTACGCTAGGGCTTGAAGAACAAGGTCGATTCCGTAGTCCAAGTCTTGCTGCGAAATCATCAGCGGCGGTGCCAACCGGACGGTCGTTTCGTGTGTTTCTTTTGCAAGTAACCCGAGCGACAGCAACTGTTCACATCGGGCGCGTGCAGGTCCCGCGCTTTCTTTCAAGACGATTCCAGCCCACAGGCCAATACCTTGGACTCTTTCAACGGTTCCAGGTGCTTCGTGGTGAAGTCGTTGATGCAGGTGAGCGCCGAGTTGGGTACTGGCGCGCTGAAACTCTCCAGTGCGCAACATGGCAATTACTTCGCGTCCGATCGCGACGGCAAACGGGTTGCCGCCAAATGTGCTGCCATGTTCACCCGGCCGAAGAACGCCGAGTACCTCATCGTGGGTGACAACTGCTGACAGTGGCACGATTCCGCCACCCAGTGCCTTGCCAAGCAGGAGGACGTCCGGGGTGACACCCTCGTGCTCACAGGCAAGAGTCGTTCCGGTTCGGCCGAGCCCGGATTGAATTTCGTCAGCTATGAGCAGCGCGCCCGAGGCCGTGCATGCGTCACGCGCAGCTTGCAGGTAGCCAACAGGAGGAACTACGACACCGGCTTCGCCTTGCACCGGCTCTACCAGAAACCCAACTACGTTTGGTTGCGCGAGCGCCTGACGCATTGCGTCGATGTCGCCATACGGAACCGTAACGAATCCCGGCGTGTACGGGCCGAAGTCAGCCTTGGCTACCTCATCATCGGAAAACGAAATGATTGTGGTCGTGCGGCCGTGAAAGTTGCCCCCCGCCACGACGATTTGGGCCTGCCCATTCGGAATGTCACGCACGCGGTATCCATAGGCCCTTGAGACTTTGATTGCGGATTCGACTGCCTCGGCCCCTGAATTCATTGGTAGCACGCGGTCGAGTCCGACAAGTTCGGCCAGTTCTTTGCAAAAGAGACCAAGCAGATCATTGTGAAATGCCCGACTGGTCAAAGTGAGTCGATCGAGTTGTTTCTTGGCGACTTCAACAAGTGCTGGGTGGCTGTGCCCGAAGTTCAGCGCGCTATAGGCAGACAGAAAATCAAGGTACCGACCGCCGTCAACATCTGTAACCCACGCTCCTTCACCTTTGCTAATGACAACCGGCAGCGGGTGGTAATTGTGCGCCCCGAATCGATCCTCGAGGGCAATGCATTCAGCGGCAGGGATACTCATCCGCCGACGATAAACCAGCAAGGCTGCCATGCGCCCGATCTCGCCGGATGAGTAGTCGTTTCGTCATTGCGACAATGGGTTCTGACCGGCGCGCGGCACCATTCGGCCGAATGGGTATCGACGCTAGAAACCCGATCGTGCGGCTAGCTATTTTGGTTCCACTGCGCAATCAATGCCCGTCGTTTAGGTCCTCAAGGATTGGCGACTGGAGAAGATAACAACATGATCGATTTCGATGACCTCAACCCTCTCCTTCGGCGCTATGTTAAACGCCTCGGCATTAGCAATGACCAAAACCCAACGCCGCAACAGTGGTCTGATCTATTGCGCAAAGTCAGCGACGTGTACGACGAAACACTTCGAAATGACGAACTCAACGACCGCGCCTTTGGTCTTGCGTCGGCTGAGATGCAAGAGCTATATCGCAACCTTGAACAAAGGATCGCTGAACGAACAGCTGCGCTTGAAACACAGAGCGCATTGCTCAGCGAAAGCGAGCAGCGGTATCGAATGCTCGCTGAAAATGCATCAGATGTCGTGTGGCAGTTCGATGCAAACGGCGTGATCGAGTGGGTATCGCCATCTGTTCAAGACGTCCTAGGGTGGACTTCAGCAGAGCTCGTGGGAAAACCTATGGCAAGCATCGTCGACCCAATCGACCTCGACGTTACGACAACATGGCAGAACAGGGTCACATCCGGAATCGCTGTTCCCACACTGGAGTCTCGTGTCCTTACCAAAGAC
>JAHEXM010000343.1 GCA_023252115.1 Micrococcales bacterium
GTCGTCGACGGTGATGCAGCGGTGGGTGATCTGTCACCACGCCTCCACGAATACAAGCTATATGCACCAAAGACCAAAACTACAACCCCACCCACCAGCAGAATTGGAAACCAATCAACCGGTTGCCGCACCGGGATCACACCGCCGGCGCGGTCACTCACCATCTGCGAAAAACGCGTGAGGACAGCAGCTGTTCCGTTGTTACGTTGCTCTCGAAAGGCCTGCAACATCAGGTCGCGAACCGGGAACAAAGAGGATGCGGCAAGGTATTGAATACCAACGACCGACACATATGTTCCCGGCTTGTCGTATCCAGCTCGAACTTGTTGAGTGACTGTTACTGGTTCACCCGCGCTCGACGGCAAAATGACGATGTAGATGGGCGTACCGCCGTTGTTGATTGTGCGGATTACGCCGGCCGCTTCGGTCCGCGTGATCCGCAGTTCTGCTCGTTCATCATTTACCAGCGGAGGATGCGCTTCGAGGTCGTCGATCGCGTTACGGACTACTGGCGGCGGTATTTGCGGCTGATGCGGTTGTGCATATGCGGGCGGTGTCCACAGTGCGCCAAGTGCGATTGATCCACCGATAAATAACGCGAGTACAGACGAAACAATCCGCACCAGCGTGGACACAGATGTCAGTCCTTGATCTCGCACAAGACGGTGCCAGTTGGGATTGTCGATCCTGTTTCGGCGCTGAGTCCGATGATGGTGCCCGCCTTATGTGCATTAAGCGGTTGTTCCATCTTCATGGCTTCAAGCACAACAATCAAATCGCCAACCTCGACCTGCTGTCCTTCTTCGACCGCGACCTTGACGATCGTGCCCTGCATTGGAGTCGCCACTGAGTCCCCGGACGCTCCGCCGGCGCCTTTCTTGCCGCGGGCCCGCTTCGGAGCCGCCTTCTTGGTCCGCGAAGCGCTGCCGCCCAGTCCGGCAGGAATCGACACGTCAAGTCGCTTGCCACCAACCTCGACGACGACCGTGTGACGCTCATCCGCTTCGGCAATTTCGCTCGGGTCACCTGCGTACGGCGCAATATCGTTGTTGAACTCCGTCTCGATCCAGCGGGTGTGCACCGTGAAGGGCTCAGTCGGGCTGACGGGTGCAAATGCCGGATCAGAAACAACCGCTCGATGAAACGGGATCGCAGTCGCGATGCCGTCGACTTCGAATTCAGCAAGAGCACGCCGCGACCGTTCGAGTGCTTGTTGGCGATCGCGGCCAGTCACTATCAACTTCGCGAGTAACGAATCGAAATTGCCGCCAATGATGTCGCCGGTCTCAAATCCAGCATCAAGTCGAACTCCAGGGCCGCTCGGCGGACGCCAGGTGGTGAGTTGACCTGGCGCTGGCAGAAAATTGCGCCCAGGGTCTTCGCCGTTAATGCGAAATTCAATGCTGTGACCGCGCAGGGGTGGATCGTCGTATCCAAGTTCTTCGCCGTCGGCGATTCGGAACTGCTCGCGAACCAAGTCGATTCCCGATACCTCTTCAGTCACCGGATGTTCGACCTGCAGTCGAGTATTGACTTCGAGGAACGAGATAGTGCCGTCTTGGCCGATCAAAAACTCGCACGTTCCCGCACCAACGTAGCCAGCTTCTTTCATGATGGCCTTCGACGAGCGATACAACTCTTCCTGCTGCGCTGGTGTGAGAAATGGTGCGGGCGCTTCTTCCACGAGTTTCTGGTGACGACGTTGCAACGAGCAGTCACGGGTCGAAACGACTACAACGTTTCCGTGCGCATCAGCTAACACCTGAGTCTCGACGTGCCGGGGACGATCGAGATAACGCTCAACAAAGCATTCGCCGCGACCAAATGCTGCAACAGCTTCACGCACTGCCGAGTCGTACAGTTCCTCGACTTCGTCGATGTTGTGCGCGACCTTGAGGCCTCGCCCTCCACCGCCGAACGCGGCTTTGATTGCAATCGGGAGTCCGTGTTCTTTTGCGAAGGCAACAACTTCGTCTGCACCAGTGACGGGGTCGGGCGTGCCGGCTACGAGCGGGGCGCCGGCCTTCTGGGCAATGTGTCGGGCGGCAACCTTGTCGCCGAGTTTGCGAATCGCATCCGGTGACGGCCCAATCCAGGTCAGCCCCGCATCAATGACCGCTTGGGCGAAATCAGCATTCTCCGAAAGGAATCCGTATCCCGGATGAACTGCGTCTGCACCCGATTGCTTGGCAACATCCAGGACCTTGTCGACCGAGAGGTATGACTCTGCCGCTGTCTGGCCGCCGAGTGCATAAGCCTCGTCCGCGGCACGGACGTGGACGGCATCGCGATCGGGCTCGGCGTAGATAGCAACGCTGGTAATTCCAGCGTCTTTGCAGGCGCGGGCAACTCGAACCGCAATCTCACCACGGTTGGCGATGAGGACTTTCTGCACGCCGAACTCCGTTCGTGGACCAATGATTGACCCTGATTCTGCCAGTAGCGCAGATTCTTGAGCTTCGTCAGAGTCTAGGGTTGCTCAAATGAGCCAACGGCAGCTGACCCTGGCCTCCGCCTCTCCCTCACGGCTGCGCCTTTTGCTTGCGGCCGGAGTTGAGCCAAATGTCATGGTTAGCGGGGTTGACGAAGACGCTGTTGTTGATGCTTTGGCACCCCTGACTGATGCGGCGGGGGTCGCAGTCGCATTGGCGCAAGCCAAGGCGCGTGAAGTTGCTGCCAGTTTGGGTGACCAGGCCTTGGTGGTCGGCTGTGACTCGGTTTTTGTCGTTGACGGCGAGATACTGGGAAAGCCTGAGACCGCCGAGACAGCCCGTTCCCGTTGGAGGCAAATGCGGGGCAACTCGGGAACACTAATCACTGGGCACTGCTTGATTGACACTACGAACAGTCGCGAGGTCAGTGCTGTCGCCGAGACCACTGTGCTGTTCGCCGACGTGTCAGATGCCGAGGTCGACTGGTACGTCGCTAGCGGCGAGCCATTGCAAGTTGCTGGCTCGTTCACGCTCGATGGCCGCGCCGCACCTTTTGTTGTACGCATAGACGGTGACCCCAGCAACGTCAT
>JAHEXM010000344.1 GCA_023252115.1 Micrococcales bacterium
GGACTGCTCCAGTCCAGTACCCCCGCCACGACCGCCAGTCGCTCCAAAACGCCATGCAGTAAAACGCCCGGACTCACTGGCTCTAGGTCGCTGGCCGTTGCCGCGGTCAAACGCAAATGCACACTGTTAAGCGCTTCATAAACATCGCCGGATAACGCATCCCGAATTGCCCGCGCATTTTCGCGGGCCGCAGTGGCAGCACCCGAAACCGTGCCGGGATCACTCGGTGAACCAAGGACAGCGCGCACGAGACCATGAGGCTGTGCCGCAAGAGCACCATCGCCGGGCGCTTCGATCTGCAGCGCGTCAAGCAACACCCGGCACCCGTCATCAGGTGGTACGCGGGTGTCTTCGACGAGCAGTTGATGGTGTTCGGCCAAGAGGCGCGTGGTTGCTTCGGCACGCTCGACGTAGCGCCCGATCCAGTAGAAGCTTTCGGCTAGCCGACTCAACATGGGCCATCGGGTCCTGACTGCTGCTGCTGTTCGCCCTGCTGGCGCATCCTGTATTCATGCGTCGCCGGCAGTGAGTCGCGCGGTGAACCCATCTTTGCCGCTGCCGCACGGGTGCGTAGCCGCGATGCAAGAACCGCTTCAGCGCCGATCCAACCGTCTTCATCGTCGGCGTCACCACTACCAAGAACCCAGGTGTCTTTAGAACCGCCACCTTGCGACGAGTTCACCACCAGGCTGCCTTGGGTGAGTGCAACGCGGGTCAATCCACCTGGTAGCACCCACACCTTTTCGCCGTCGTTCACGGCGAACGGTCGCAAGTCCACATGCCGCGGGGCTAACCGGCCACCACTGGTCACTGTTGGCGACGTTGACAGAGTGACAACCGGCTGGGCAACCCACTCACGCGGTGACGCTTTGATCGACTCGGCGATCTTGGCTAATTCAGCGTCAGTTGCCTGCGGACCAATGACAAGTCCATACCCGCCCGAGCCATCGACGGGTTTGAATACCATCCGGTCGAGCCGATCAAGCACAAATGCGCGTACATCGTTGTCCCGTAAGTCATACGTGGGAACATTCGGCAGAATCGGCTTTTCGTCGAGGTAGTACTCAATCATCTTCGGCACAAACGGATACAAGGCTTTGTCGTCGGCCACACCGTTGCCAATTCCGTTCGAAATGGTGACGGAACCAGCACGCGCAGCATTGACCAAACCGGGCACTCCCAACACGCTGTCGTGACGAAACTGCACCGGGTCGAGGTAGTCATCGTCGATTCGCCGGTAAATCACATGTACGGGCTGCGGACCTTGTGTGGTGCGCATATAGACAAACCCACCACGGCAAAATAAGTCCCGTCCTTCGACGAGTTCAGCACCCATTCGGCGGGCAAGAAATGCATGTTCGAAGTGCGCTGAATTATTCACACCAGGTGTCAGAACAACCACCGTCGGCTCATGAACGTCTGGCGGTGCTGCCGCTGCAAGCGCACGATAAAGGCGCTCGGGGTATTCCGAAACCGGCTGCACTCGGTGTCCGGTAAACACCTCAGGTAACACGTGTGCAAGCGTGCGCCGATTTTCGAGCACATACGAAACACCCGATGGATTACGCAGGTTGTCTTCCAATACGTGAAAGATTCCGTCAGCGTCGCGCACCAAGTCGACACCGGCGACGTGGATACGCACGCCATTTGCCGGCTCGATTCCATGCGCAGCTCGGTGGTAGTGGTGCGAACTAGTCACAAGCGACTTGGGAACAATGCCATCGCGCATGATGTCGCCGCGTCCATAGACGTCGGCGAGAAACGCTTCGAGTCCACGGATGCGTTGCGCGACTCCATCGGCGACGATCTTCCATTCCTCGGCGCCGACGACCCGCGGGATGAGGTCCATCGGCAAAGGTCGTTCACGACCAGAGAGCGTGAACGTGATGCCTTGGGCCGAAAGGTGAGCGTCGCGCAGACGACCGCGGTCGCGGAGTTCGTCGGGACCCAGACCGGTGAGGGCCTCGTGAAGTGATGCCAGTTCGACGCGAGCCAGGCCGTCGGCGTGGTACATCTCGTCATACGCACCCGGCGTCGGCTCGTACTGCGTCGCTTTCGAAGCCTGTCCCTCGCCATCGTCGGGTTGTGGACGATCGCCATCAATTCTCGATGACACGCTGATATCGCTCACCACCCCTTGGTCAAGATACGGATGCACGTGGGCAGTTCTACTTCACGTGCGTTTCCCATCCATGTTGGCCGCGTTACGGCAGCGTTGCCCATTGACGTCACCCGGCGACCACTAGCGGGAGTCAATCGGAACAAAATCGCGCTCTGGCGATCCAACATAGACCTGACGTGGCCGACCGATCTTGGTGCTCGGATCCGCGATCATCTCGCGCCACTGAGCGATCCAGCCGGGCAAGCGGCCGAGGGCAAACAGCACGGTGAACATTTTGCTTGGGAAACCAAGTGCGTTGTAGATCAAGCCGGTATAGAAGTCGACATTCGGATACAGCTTGCGGGAAATGAAGAACTCATCCGAGAGCGCGACTTCCTCAAGGCGTTTTGCAATATCGAACAACGGATTGCTGATGTTGAGGGCTTCAAGAACGTCGTCGCACGCTTTCTTAACGATCGTCGCCCGCGGGTCGTAGTTCTTGTAGACCCGGTGACCGAAACCCATCAACTTGACGCCATCTTCACGGTTCTTGACCTTTTCAATGAACGCCTCGACACCACCTTCGTACTCGTGAATTCCCTGCAACATTTCAAGCACCGCTTGGTTAGCTCCACCGTGCAGCGGACCAAAGAGCGCATTAATTCCGGCAGAAACCGATGCAAAAAGGTTTGCTTGCGCTGAACCGACAAGCCGTACCGTCGACGTTGAGCAATTCTGTTCGTGATCGGCGTGAAGGATCAACAACATGTCGACAGCGCGCGAGACGACGGGGTTGATGATGTAGGGCTCGACTGGTTCG
This sequence comes from Micrococcales bacterium, assembly GCA_023252115.1. Taxonomy (GTDB): domain Bacteria; phylum Actinomycetota; class Actinomycetes; order S36-B12; family UBA10799; genus JAHEXM01. The sequence continues at coordinate 2,922 of JAHEXM010000344.1, forward strand.
CCGAATGTCATCCACAAGAAATTGTCTACGTAGCTCAGCGAGTTGTCGGGATACAGCAGCGGTTTGCCCAGCGACTTGCGGTGCGCGTACGCGGC
>JAHEXM010000025.1 GCA_023252115.1 Micrococcales bacterium
GAAAGCTAAATGACGGGTTTCTTGGCGCATAATTCTGGCCAGGATTTCGCTGAGAACTGGGTTACCTTCGATCTCAGCCAGTCGTTTGTAAGCAATGAACGCGGCCCATTCATTGATGGCGCCCCACGACATATGCACCGCGATGAAGTCATCGCCGATCACGTTTGCCGCAACCGATTGTTTGATTGGCGATAGGCGATCCTTCCAACCCAACCTCTTGCGCACAGCAATGATGTGGTCGTCCCCTGTTGGCCGACCATGCTCGGCCAAGACGCGGTCGAGAGTCTCGCCGTGCCAGAACTCCTCCAGGTTCCACATGGTCAGAAAAGTGGTCACCTCGGGATCTTGATGCGATGGCGTCACGAGCAAGTCGCGCAAGTAACAGACCGTGTGGGTTTCAACATCGCTCATGTAACGGATCGCGCGTAGGGCGTTGGGGCTGAGGGGGTAAGTCCGAAATGAATCGAAATCAATATCGGCCACGTCAACCGGGCCAGCGTTGGCCTTGTACTGCTGCAAGTTAAAAGCCATCGTCACTGCCCTCCTGCATCTGCCCTACGCGACTTGTGGGTCCACGCTAATCAAGCTGGTTCGGCCTCGTCCAGTCCGACAGGTACTCAAGATTGGGCCGCGTGGACCTGTGCGACGGTTGGTAGCGCGCTTCCCGCAGATATGCCGACTAGCGTTGCATAGGGCCAGCATGGGCGGGCCTGCTTGGTTCGTGGAGGTGGAAGTTCGTGGCAAAATCACCAACTGTCAGCAAGAAGGACGCGATTGAGGCGTCAGAGCGAATGTCCGGTTGGGACTTTGCGACATGGCGGTCCGGCGACTCCCCCATTATGCGCTCCACCATGATTGGCTTGCTCGTACTCGAAAAAGCCCCCGATTGGAAGCGCCTCGTCGATCGATACGACCGCGCGAGCCGCGAGGTCCCGATTCTGCGCAAGAAGGTCATTGAAGGACCGGTTGCAATTGCCAACCCCCGCCTGGTGGTTGACCCCAACTTTGATCTGAGTTTCCATATTCGCCGCTTTCGGATGCCTGAAGGCGCAACTTGGGATGACGTGCTTGAGGATGCCCGCCGTCAAAGCATGACTGACTTTGACAAGGACCGGCCGCTATGGCGGGTCACGGTCCTTGAGGGACTTCCTGGTGGCAAGGCGGCGGTCATTTCCAAACTGCACCACGCAATCGCTGACGGCCAAGGCGCGCTCCAGCTCGGTGCGGCACTGGTCGACCTGACGCCGGACGGCAAAGACCTGGGGCCGATGCCGCCAGAGCCCGAATCATCAGACCTGACCCCGTCGGTATTCGCCGAGACAATGGTTCGCGACAACGTCAGTTGGATGCTCAGCACCGCTAATGACATGGTCAAGAACGCCGTCCCCACAGCTATGAATCTGCTGACCGACCCGGTCGGCACCCTCGGCAATCTCTACACCACTGCCAGTTCGCTGATTCGATTCAGTAATACGCCCCTTGATTCACTCTCGCCGTTGATGACCAGGCGCAGCATCAACTACCACTTCGATACTTTTGATTTTCCATTCGCTGAACTGAAAACCGGCGCGAAAGAAACCGGTCACACCGTCAATGACGGGTTCCTTGCTGCTGTTGCTGAAGGTCTTGGCGAGTACCACCGCAAACTCAATCGCCCGGTGGACAAGCTCAACATCAGCATGCCAATTAGCTTGCGCAAACCTGGCGACGGTGCCGAGAATGCCGTGACCATTGCGCGCTTCGAGCTGCCGACAGAAGAAGGCAGTCTCATCAAACGAATGGATCAGGTCAGCGCAATCGTCAAGAAATGGCGAGCAGAACCTGCGTTGGGATTCGCCAACCAAATTGGCGAGATCAGCCGATTTGTTCCGATGGATATTGTGAATGCTGCCGCACAAGCCACCGACGTGACAGCCTCCAATGTCCCCGGCATTCCCATCCCGGTATATCTGGCTGGCGCAAAAGTTGAACGGATGTACCCGTTGCCGCCGACCATTGGTGCAGCGGTTTTCATCGCAATGTTGACCTACGACGGCATCGCTCAAATCGGAATCGCCAGTGACGATGCCGCAATCGAGAATCGTGAATTGCTGGTCAAGTGCTTTAAAGCCGGTTTCACCAAGGTGACGGGAAAACCGGTCATCTCAACGAGTCCACTATCGACGCGGACCAGCGGTTCAATCAAGAAACGTTCAACTGTGAAGAAAACAACGGTCAAACGCGCCGCTAAGAAGGCTTCGCCAAAAAAGGCGACCAAGAAGCCAACCAAAGCCACCAAGAAGGTAGCTCCCCGCAAATCGACAGTGCGCAAGACTCCAGCCAAACGAACGCCTACGGCCAAGTAGTAGCGATGCGTAGCGATGCCACCTCGGTACTCCAATACCTGAAGGAGTTGCCTGCCGATCGCCAGGAACCAGTCGCTGCCGCGCGAGACTTAGTGCTGAGCAATCTGCCCGAAGGGTTTGTCGAAGATGTCGGCTGGGGAATGATCAATTACGTCGTACCGCTGGAACGCTATCCCGATACTTACAACAAGAAGCCGTTGATGTTTGCGGCATTGGGATCTCAAAAAAATTACATCTCGCTGTACATGATGGGGCTCTATGTGGACGGTGACTCCGGTCGTGATGCGGAATTCCGCGCCCGGTGGAACGGCGGCAAGAAGCTCAACATGGGCAAGAGTTGCATTCGATTCACCGCATTTTCCGATCTTGATGCGGACTTGATTGCCCAAACAATTCGTTCCTGGACCCTCGAAAGCTTCATCGAAATGTTCGAGTCGGTCAGACCGAATAAGAGTTAGCGCGATACCCGAAAAAATCGCGCAGATGCGCCCCAACCGGCGTCGGGGTTGTTAGCGGAGCGGCAACCACGCGCGGTGTGCCCGTTCGCATTGCTGCGACATTGGCTCTAGCCGAGGCGGTCACGGCAACCTGCTGACAGTCCTGGGTGAAGCGCGCGATCGCCTCGCGGTGCGGGTTGGCCCGCACCCATGGCTCCCATGCACGCACGCGGTATTCCTCCATCGACAGATCACCACTGTCCTGTGCGTCGTGTAAAGCTGCGATTTGCGTATCGGCCGCATCGACAAAAAGGGCGGCCGAGGTGAGCTCATTCGCGGCAACGGCGAGAGCGTTCCACGCTTTTGAACTCGTTCGACTCGGCGCGAGCTCAAGCGACTCTGCCGCTGCTTGCAGATACGCATTGGCCGGACACAGCGCTGATGCCCTGCTGAAACGAAAGAGGGGACGGATTTCACGAGCGCACGCGCGGCTTCGCATTATCGACAGCAGGATGACGCCGTAGTACGCCGCGATAAGCGAAACCGGGACGCCCAAGAACCACACGGCGCTGCTGGCGATACCTGCATAGATACACACCACAGCCGCCCACACACCGGGCAAAGCAGCGCCCGCAACATCCACGTCCAGCACCGTCGGTATCTGGAATCGAGGGCTCTGTTCAATAGGAACTGCGCCGAATCGGTATCGCTTGGCGCGAACACTGTTTCCTTGAGCGTCGACTAGCCAGCCCGTTGTTGACTTCATCGCACCTCCCCGTGGTGATGTTCAAAGTGTGCGCTAGAACACATCGGGTTTCGGTGCGCCACGACGGGAGTAGGAAAATATTTAGCGTCGGATGCTGGCCGACGCCGGGCTCCAGCCAGCTGCGTTTCGTACTTGGGCGTAGCACCGGAAATGAGCCGAGTCCCGCAAGCGACCAACAGTGACCCGGACTTTGCCACCTAGCGCTGCCCGCGATACACCTCGACCGCTGACCTTGAGGCACACGATACGGTATTGCAACGCTGGCAGCCCGTGCATGTTGGTTCGCACGATCGTGCCGGTGATCCGATGGTGTCGCTTGTCCCTCTTCAGTTTTATCAGCTGAGGCGCGCTCGGCACACTGGGTACTTCCGAAGGCGTGGCACTGCTAGACGCTGGCGAGGCGACCCCATCGCCGACTGCGTTAGTTGCGAACACGGTGCAGGTATAGGCGGCTCCACCGCTCAGCCCACTCACCGTGATGGGACTAGTAGCACCGATATTGGTGCCGGTCACTCCTGATGCTGAAGTGCAAGTAGTGGTGTAGCTGAGAATGGCAGGGTTGCCGGCAACTGACGGGGCCGAGAAGGAAACCTGCAACGTCCCCTGGCCAGCAGTCAGAGTCGGCGCCGCCTGAACTCCGGGGCGACGGTCGGTCGCGCCAATAGAGGCCTGCGCATCGACGAGTCCGGAGCCAACCGAATCTGCATTTCCGCCCGCCATCGCCGCAGCATTGTCGGTCAGCAGCGATCGCTGGGTCGCGACATCAAGGGCCGGATTGGCGTCCTTGAGCAACGCGATGACTCCAGCGGCATTAGGCGCTGCGGCAGAGGTTCCACTGAATCGGTACGGACACGAGGCACCAGAACCGGTCGAACTACCGAAGAAGGTGGTGCAGTCCGCATCAGTGGCAGCCACATCCGGTTTGGCAATTGCTATCGGCGTGACCGGTGACGCGGCAGTCGTATTGAGCACCGGACCGAAGTAATGAGTCACCGGACCTCTCGACGAAAACACTTCGGGAGTCGTGTTCTCGTTATAGGGGACTGCAGCAACCGATATTGCACTAGACGCACCTGCATGGCCATACACCGACGGACCGACCGTGTGCTCGCTGTTGGTGGTTGCGTACTCGGCCGTGGTCGTGTCGAAATCCGCCAGCAAGATGTATTTGAAACCGACCGGGGCCACGTTGTTGTAACGAACAACTACGACGTTGATACTGGCCGTGCTACCACCGGTGTTAGTCCACGTTGCCTCTTCGAAGGGTGTACTGGATCCGTGAACGTGGGAACTCACATTGTCATCGCCGCCAACGGCCAGCACTTGTGACCCACGGGTGACAAACAGGTCATAGTCGGCTGTCACGCCATACCAAGGTTGTTGGTACTGCAGGTCGACAGTCACGCTCGCACCCGCAGGCACGGTGTAGCCGGCAGTGGGATCGGCTGCACCTGTATTGAAATTTGCGCAGTCAGTTGGAGCGGGAACTGCCGGCGTAATCGATGCGTAGTAGGTAGTGACGGCACTGGGACACGCGGTTCCCGAGTACGTGGGTGACTCCAGAGATCCGACAGAATTGCTAGTACCAGTTGCGAAGATGTTCTCGTTTCCGGTCGCGGTCAGATACGTGACACCAGCCGCCGTTACCTCGTTGATGGCCTCAGCTACGGGCCCGTCTTGATACATCGGCTCATCGAAATATCCGATATCGTCAACGATGACGGTGGAGCCGTGTGCCGCTAGCGACCGGATGTTGTCGGCGAACTCGAACTCACCGGTATACGCAGTGGCGAACTGAAGTGCCGCTGCCGGAGCAACGTGATGCACTAGTTGAGCCATCCCGCGACCCTCATCGGACGGGGTCTGGCTGCTCGTAACTGCTTCGGTGTCGTCGAGGATGTTTACCGGTGTCGTGTAGCCACACGGGTTGCCGGCGCCAGGCAGGTTTCCCGAAGCAATGTCATCGGCGAGCGAAGTTGGCGTACTCGTCCGAGCAAATGAGTCGGACAAAATGCCGACCGTCACTCCTGCACCACTGACGCCATAGGTACTACGTGCAATTGCGGCTTTCAACTGGGTGCTTGCTTCCGATGTCACCGGAGCGCACGACGACGAGGTAGTACCAGCGGCTCGAGCAGTCGCCGGTGCCATCGCAGCCAGAGTTGGCGCGAGCACTTCAGTGACGACACGCACTCCGGACACCGTTGCGACGTGTGACAAGTCAACCGGTGCAACTGCCGCGGTGACGGTCGAATATCGCCTGGACACATTGATCACTCGCGCGCCTGCATCCGTAAGAGCCGCCACGCCCGAGGAAGCAGTAATCGAACCTTGAATCGTGACCACGACTGTTCCGTTACCGCCCTTGAGCAGGCTGCCGGGTCCTGACACAGGTACTCCCAAAGCTGCGGCGGTACTCGGCAAGTTTGGGTTTTTGTTCCCTAGCGAACGAAGTCGCCCAGACAGGGCCGCTTGTGGACCGATAGATGATTTTCCACCGACCACCGCCGTGACATTTGATGATGGTCCAGCTGGCGCCGCCTGCGCTGTCGCAGTTTGCGGTGAACCATCAGCTGGCTGATTCGGGACGGTATTGGCGGCTTGCGCCCCTGGAGGCGAATCCCTCAGCTCGGTTACTGCCCCGAATCCGAGCAGACCGACACCCAGCGCCAGCGCGCAAACGATGACGACCGCGCGCAGGCGCGCGGATCCTCGGGATGAGCCCACACCTCAGTGTGAGTTGCTTGCCCCAGTGTGGCAAGTACGGCAGCTTTCGCCACGGTTCGGATCCCATCAAGATCTTCGCGACCTGGGCAAAAGCGAACGGATATGTGTCTCTCGTCACGCAATAGCGCCATTGAGATCGCTATTTTCGCCTGCGACGCGGTTCCAGGCCGCGTCGAGAGCATTTCGGCCCAAAGGAGCCCGCCGTGCACCAGTTTTCCACTCTCCAGATCTTTCTGTCTGAGTTCATCGGCACCGCGCTGCTCATCGTGCTTGGTGTTGGGGTTTGCGCCAACGTCACTCTGAAGAAGTCCTACGGATTTGGCGACAAGCAGTGGCTGCTGATCAGCTTCGGCTGGGGTTTCGCGGTTTTTGCTGGTGCCAGCGTCGCTTGGAAGAGCGGGGCCCAACTCAACCCGGCAGTCACGCTAGGGCTGGCTATCTCTGGATCACTGAAATGGTCGCTGGTACCGCTCTACATGTTTGCCGAAGTCACTGGCGCAATGGCCGGTGCCGTATTGGCGTACTTGGCATACAAGAAGCAGTTCGACACACATGACGACCCGGCCAACACCGGCGGCATTTTCTATACCCATGCTTCAGTTCGCAGCAACGTCTGGAACATCGTCACCGAGGTGATCGGCACTTTCGTTCTGGTCTACTGGGTACTAGAAAGTTCGCCATTTGAGCCGGGCACTGAGGACAGCGCACCGCAATTTGGAAATTCAGCGCTCGGCTACGCCGCAGTTGCTTTTGTCGTTATTGCAATCGGAGCCTGCCTCGGTGGTCCAACTGGGTATGCAATTAACCCTGCCCGTGACCTGGGGCCGCGCATCATCTATTCGATCCTGCCCATCAAAGGCCGTGGAAGTTCAAACTGGGGTTACGCCTGGATTGCAATCCTTGGGCCGCTCATCGGCGGCGCCCTTGCCGCACTTCTCTTCAACGCCATAGGAGGCTAAAGCAATATGTCCACTCAATACGTGGCGTCAATCGACCAAGGAACGACCTCGACCCGATGCATGATTTTCGATCATGCCGGACTGCCGGTGGCCAGTGCACAGATCGAACATGAGCAGATCTTTCCCCAAGCTGGATGGGTTGAGCACGACCCTGAAGAAATCTGGACCAACACCCAAAAGTGCATCGAAGATGCCCTGAAAAAGGCGAACCTCACTTCAGCCGATATCGCAGCGGTTGGCATCACCAACCAACGCGAGACATCCGTCGTCTGGGACAAAGCAACAGGAAAGCCGATCTACAACGCAATCGTGTGGCAAGACACTCGAACTGCGGCAATCTGCGATTCGCTTGCCGCGCTGGGCGAAGAAGGCACCACACGCTACACCTCGCGTACCGGTTTGCCATTGGCCACGTACTTCTCGGGTCCCAAGATCCGCTGGATTCTCGACAACGTCGAAGGCGCACAAGCACGAGCTGACGCAGGCGAACTTGCTTTCGGCAACACCGAGAGTTGGGTTGTTTACAACTTGACCGGCGGCGCGAACGGCGGCATTCACATCACCGAACCGACGAATGCATCCCGCACCCTGTTGATGGACTTGGACACCCTCGAGTGGAATTCCGACATTGCCGCCGAGATGAACATCCCGCTGTCAATGCTTCCTAACATCAAGTCCTCGTCGCAGGTCTACGGAAATGTCGTTTCGCCCGAGGTACTGGCGGGCGTCCCGATCGCAGGAATCCTGGGTGACCAGCAGGCCGCCACGTTCGGCCAAGCGTGCCTGTCGCCTGGAGACACCAAGAACACCTACGGAACGGGAAACTTCGTCCTGCTCAACACCGGTAACGAAATTGTCCTCAGTGAACAGGGTTTGCTGACCACGGTGGCGTACAAGATTGGCGACCAACCAACTGTGTATGCGCTCGAGGGCTCGATTGCGGTCACCGGCTCTTTAATTCAGTGGCTGCGCGACAACCTCGGTCTGTTCACCGATGCATCGCAAGCCGAAGGCCTTGCTCGTGGAGTGGAGGACAACGGTGGCGCCTACGTAGTGCCAGCATTCTCTGGCCTCTTCGCGCCACGCTGGCGCGCTGACGCGCGCGGCGTCATTGTCGGCCTGACTCGGTTCATCAACAAAGGCCACATCGTGCGTGCCGCGCTCGAAGCTGCCGCTTACCAGTCACGTGAAGTCATCGACGCGATGAACCGTGAGTCCGGTGTTCCACTCACTTCGCTGAAGGTCGACGGCGGCATGGTCGTCAACGAATTGCTGATGCAGTTTCAAGCCGACATCTTGGGAGTGACCGTAATTCGTCCAAAGGTCGCCGAAACCACCGCGCTTGGTGCCGCGTATGCAGCTGGATTGGCGGTTGGCTTTTGGTCGGGTGAGGACGACATTCGCAACAACTGGGCTGAAGATAAGCGGTGGGAACCGCAGATGAGTGAAGCCGAACGCGAGCGCCTGTTTACCGAGTGGAACAAGGCAGTCGAGCGCACGTTGAACTGGGTCGAAGCTGACTGAGGTCGTCACATCCCAGTCACGCAACCGTTGGTCAACAGTTGCGGCGTACGCGCTTGTTGCAGCTGCCAACCAAGCTCTGTGGTTGACGTTTGCGCCAATCACCACCGAAGCCGCGACGCACTATGGCGTTTCGGTGTCTGCGATTGGCTGGCTGTCACAGATCTTCCCGCTAGTTTATGTCGTGCTGGCAATTCCAGCGGGAATGTTGCTCGACCGCTGGTTCAAACCGAGCCTTGCGTTTGGCGCGGTACTGACCGCGCTCGGTGCAGTTGTTCGGCTCGGCGGCAACAGTTTCACGATGGTCGTGATTGGCCAAGTCATCATTGCCATTGCGCAACCGTTCGTACTCAACGCAGTGACCAAAGTGGCCATCACGAACGTCAGCGAACGCGACCGACCCAACGGAATTGCTGCTGGCTCAGCTGGAATCTTTGGCGGTATGTTGCTGGCCCTCATACTCGGCGCTGCATTCGGCGGCGATCACATTCCCCAGTTGCTGTTAGTTGAAGCAGCATTCGCAGTTCTCGCTTCAGTGTGTTTGGTTCTGACGCTTGTCCGTCGCGATCCGGTGTTCGCTGATAGTGCAGCTGAGTCGGCCGTCGTGGATGCGCCTTTGCGCAAAGTCTGGGCCGACAAATACATTCGATTGCTGGTCGCGATTGTCTTTGTCGGTTTCGGGATCTTCGTTGCACTGACGACTTGGCTCGAAGCGCTACTGGAGCCCGCCGGGGTTTCGGCGCAGGATTCTGGGGTGCTGCTGATCGCAATGGTAGTGGCGGGTGTGATTGGGTCGGCCGTTTTACCGGCCTGGGTTTTAAAGCGTGGCAAGGCACTCACGCTCATTGGCGTAGCGGTTGGCGTTACCGCTTTTGGCTGCCTGGTATTGGCGATCTTTCCAAGTTTCGCCGCGGGATTGCCGGTCTCAATCGTGATCGGGCTATTCCTGCTAGCAACGTTGCCAGTTGTTCTCGAAATGACTGAACGGCGCGCTGGTGCTGCAAGCGGAACCGCAACCGCTTTGATTTGGCTGGCTGGCAATGCTGGCGGTTTGGTCGTGGCGATTTTGGTTCAACAGCTACTCGACTACCCTGCTGTTGCGTTTCTGGCAATGGGAGTCATCGTCCTAATTGCTGTCCCTCTGGTTCTTAAGCTTTCGCGCTGGCCCGTCGATACTGCATAGATGACGCTTCCACGAAAGCTCGTTGCCGTGACGTCGAGCGCAGCGCTATGCCTCGGCGCGGGGCTAGTGACCGCTCTTCCAGCGCAAGCAGTTCCCTCCTCGACAGTTCGGTCACTGTCGCCACGACTTGATTCAGGTCAGACTCTTTTCTTCGAAGCTGGCGCCGCACGTCCCCGCAAGGCGTTCTTTGCGATGAAAACGACCTCTGGCAACGGCTTTCGTGGCTTCACCTATGTGCCGCGAACCAAGACGCTGACGTGTTACATCGGTTCAGTCGTGGCCGACATCGTGCCAATATTTAACGAGTTCGCTCCAGGACGGGGTCCGTCCGGTTCAACCAACGGCTATATCTCAGGATCCGGATCGTCGTTACGGATCAAGATGTCTGGAAGCCAACCATGGATGACTCTGAAGAGCCGAGTCAAAATCAATAAGGTCTCAAAGAAGCGCAAGCACTTTGCCTGGCGTGCGCAGTTTGCTTACTGCCGTTCACTCACCGGCTGAATCAGTTCGCGTTGGCAGGGCCAAGCCAACGAACCAGTTCGGCATTGACCTGATCTGACACCTCCACTTGAACAAAATGTCCTGACTCAGGCAGCGGCACAAATTCGGCAACGCGACCGGGCGCCATGACTCTCTCGAGTTTGTCCGGGGCCACCAATTCGCTACCCAAGAAACGGTCTTGCATCCCCCAAATCACCAATGTGGGGGCAGTGACTTTCAGTTTTGCCAATGCCCTCAATTGACGTGGATTTCGGAACAGTGCTCGATACCAACCGAGCGGCCCAGAAAGCCCTCCCGGAGTGCCGAAGGCTACTTTGGTCGCTTCGATTTCAACCGGCTCCCAGGCAGATCGAATCCGTGAGCCCGCAATGAGCGAGGTCACGACTTTCTCGGCTGAGTTCTTGCTCAGGGCTCGTTCCGGTATGCGCGGAATCTGGAAATACAGCATGTATGACGACTTGCGTAATTGACCAGGATTGCGAATCAGATCCATCGCGTGCACCGCCATGGGTGGGCAATTCATCACGATCAATTTGCTCACCACCTCGGGGTGCCGCATCGCGACTGTCCATGCCACGCCACCGCCCCAGTCGTGGCCGACTACCACTGCGCACTCGTACCCCAGTTTGCGAATGATTGCGGCGACGTCATCGGACAGCG
>JAHEXM010000026.1 GCA_023252115.1 Micrococcales bacterium
GCCCACCGTCGGACCCCCAGCGAAGTTTCCGTGGCTACGCGTTAATAACGTCAGCAACAACAAAGCAAAGGAGCGATTGACAACTGCAGATGCCCCAGATTTAGGCATCGACTGGAAAAACCCTCGCAAGGCCGCAGGGAGCGCCGCCTATTTTTCGATAGGCAAGCGACCGAGAACGCCGCGAGGGTTTCGTCCAGTCGGTGATCAGGCGTAGAAGGAATCGAGCAGATCCATGTTGTGTTCTTCCACAACCTTGCGCTTTACCTTGAGGCTCGGCGTGAGTTCGCCAGCGTCAATGGTGAAGTCGTGGTCAAGGATTACGAACTTCTGGATCTTTTCCCAGTGGTTGAGACCCTCGTTGAGCTTGTCGATGGCCGCCTGAATTGTGGCGATCATGTCGGGGTCTTTTGCTGCGCTGGCCACATCGGTTGGCTTGCCATTTGCTGCACCCCATGCCGCCACTGCGTCTGGATCCAAAGTGACCAGCGCACTGACAAACTTGCGGTTGTTTGCGTGAACCACCATGTTTCCGGCAACACCGCAGAGCGCTTTGAACTGGCTCTCGATCGCTGATGGCGCAACGTACTTGCCACCAGAAGTCTTGAACAAGTCCTTTTTGCGGTCAGTGATTCGCAAACGATCGAATTCGTCGAATTCGCCAATGTCTCCAGTCGCGAACCAGCCGTCACCAGCAAAGAACACTTCTTCGTTGGCTTCAGGACGGTTGCGGTAGCCACGCATCACCGCGCCACTGCGAACCAAGATCTCGCCGTCATCGGCAATCTTGATTTCAGTGCCAGGTGACGGCGGACCAACTGTTCCGAACTTAACGTCATTCGGGCGCACGATCGTGGCGATGGCGGAAGTCTCGGTCAGTCCGTAACCCTCCAGGATCGGCATGCCCGCAGCGTTAAAGAATTCGGCAATGTCGGCTGACAATGGTGCCGACCCTGAGATGAAGAACCGGACATTTCCGCCGAGTGCTCCCCGGACAGTCTTCATGACTACTTCGTCAACGAAAGCGAACCCTTCTTCAAGCTCTTTGCTTGGGGTTTCGCCAGCAGCAATGACGCGCTTGTATTCCTCGGCGAGTGCAACGCCGTTGGCAAAGTCACGAGCCTTGTCTTCACCACCGGCCTTTGCCATCGCGTTGATCGAGGCGTAGACCTTTTCAAAGATGCGTGGAACGGCACCCATGAAGGTCGGCTTAATGGCAGCCAGGTTCGGCATGAGCTTCTTGACGTCTCCGTCGATCGCCGTGCAGAAGCCGATTTCGACCTGCGATACCAGCAGCACGGTGCCGAAAACGTGGGCCATTGGCAGCCAGAGATACTGGACGTCATCGATCGTCATCAAATCAGCTGACGATAGTGCCGCGCCAACGTAGCCCCAGTTGGACTGCGGAAGCTCCACACCCTTTGGCTTGCCCGTCGTCCCTGACGTGTAGATCAGGGTTGCAAGTTGGTCTGACGTCACTGATTCGGCGCGGGTCTTGACGACATCGGCATCCGCCGCCAACGCCTGGCGACCCAGCTCGCGCAGCGTCTCAAGCGAGATCGAAAAGTCGCCGTCGCCTTCACCGTTGAACAACACAACCTTTTTCAGCTCAGGCAAATTTGCGCGCTCCTCGAGCACCTTGTCGAGCTGTCCTTGGTCCTCAGCGAACAGGATCTTGACATTCGAGTCGCTCAAAATGAACTGAACGTCAGCAGCACCAGTCGAGGCATAGACGGTCGTGACTGCGCCACCCGCGAGCGCGACGGCAATGTCAGCAAGCACCCAGTCCAGGCTCGTATTGGCCGCGATGCCAACGCGCTGCTCAGATTCGAGTCCCAAAGCGAGCAATCCGGCGGCAAGCACCGTGGTGTCAGTCTCGACGTCTTTCCACGTCAACGTCTTCCAACCGTCACCATCCGGCGCCTTAAATGCGTCACGGTCCGGTGTCGACGCGAAACGCTTGAGCAGCATGGCGGTGAACGAAGGATCCGCGGGGACGAGGGTTTCTTTCGCGGTAACCACTACTGACATTCGATGAACTCCCTGTTTTGACGGATGGGTGATGCCTAATTAAAGATCATCAAGCTATTGCTAACTCCGCGCCAAAATAGCGGTTGCGGGGGTAGTGAACGCAACCGATGGACCACATTGGGACCAACCGTGAAAGGGATTATTTGGCCCGGATCGCCCCAATTGGCCGGATCGGGTGAACTTACAACGAAATCAGGGCCATATGAGACCCACTAAGCGTGACAAGTGACCCCGTTACCCGCCACGATGACCCACCAGTACTGTGCAGATCAGGACATCGGCTCTGAGGGAGGCGTTATGCAGATCGCCACGATTTTGTCGAACAAGGGTGATTCAGTCGTTACAGTCACGCCCTCATCGACCGTAACCAGCCTGCTCGCGACTTTGGCCGAGCATCAGATCGGCGCCGCGGTTGTCAGCCAGGATGGCGAGTCGATCTCGGGCATCGTTTCGGAACGCGACATCGTTCGGGCCTTTGCCAAAATTGGCGCGAGCCTCCTCGATGCTCCGGTCTCGCAGATCATGACCAAAGTTGTTGCTGTCTGCCAACCAAAGTCGACGGTTGAAGAACTCATGGTCGTCATGACCGAGCAGCGCGTCCGCCATATCCCGGTCGCAGACGACGATGGAAATCTCATCGGCATTGTCAGCATTGGCGACGTCGTCAAGGCCCGGATGGATTCACTTGAAGATGAGCGCAAGTCGCTCATTGCTTACGTCACCAGCTAGCTGTCGTCGCCGATCGCTACGGTCGGCAATGACGCCGCGTTGTATTCCACCAATCGCCATGGCGGTGTGGGCGGCACATCTGGATACTCACTGCTCGCCGTTGAGGTGACGTCAGCTAACGTCGCTGCCGGACCGCCCGTCTCGCTCAACACACACCACGCGCAATTGCTCAAGACACCGAGGATCCCCCAATGCGCAACTGGCAGCTCCAACAAACTCCCTATCGCAGCCCGGGCTGATCCGCCATGGGTAGCGACGACCAAGACGCCGTCATCGTCGACCCCTTGCAAAGCTGAATCAATCGCCGCGAGCATGCGCGCGGCAACTTCACTTCGTCGTTCACCGCCGCCGGGGCGCATGTCCGATCCGCCAGCCCAGGCAGCCAAGCCAGAGGGTTGTTCGACTTCAATTTCCGAACGAGTCTTGCCTTCCCAAGTTCCGGCATGTGTTTCGCGCAAACGTTCGTCTACTTGAATATCGACACCGGTTATCCGCGACAATTCGGAGGCCGTATCAAATGCCCGACTTAAGTCGCTGGACACAATGCGACTTGGTGCCAACTGCGCCAGTGCGCGTGCGGCGACTTCGGCCTGTCGACGCCCAACGTCATCGAGCGGCACATCTGAGGATCCTTGAAAACGCTTTTCGGCATTCCATGCGGTTCGACCGTGGCGCCAGACGATGAGTCGACGAGCGCTCAGAACGCACCGCCGACTGACTCTGACGATGCAAGCGGTGAATCAGCGAGCAACGAACCCATCGGAATGGACGGACAATCCCGCAACAAACGCTCGAGACCGTAGTACTTGCGGGATTCAGTGGACATAACGTGCACGACGATGTCGAAGTAATCCAAGAGCACCCATTCGCCATCACGCGCGCCTTCGCGACGCAGGGGCTGTTCACCAATAGCACGCAATTCGTCTTCAACGCTGTCAACGATTGCGTGGATCTGCCGATCGTTGTTTCCAGTACACACAACAAAGACATCAGCAATTGCCAACTGGCTACTGACATCGATGGCCACGATGTCAGTGGCGATTTTGTCTGCGGCGGCGTTGGATGCAGCAGCAGCTAGTTCGATAGCTCGCGGGGACGCAGTCACGTATCTATTGTCCCCTATCGTGAACTTGAGGGCGTCGACGACGGGGTGGCAAGGATTGTTGCTGCCGCAGCCACCGATGCATCGACGCCCAAAGTGTTGGCCTTATTCACGATGACGGCGTTGTTTGGCAAGCCGAGCGCACCGGCAACGGGCTGGCCAACTGGAACGGTCAGCGCCGGATTTGGCACGTAGACGTTGCTGGTTGGCACCGTCGCTCCGCTGCCACCCCACACGTACACAAACTTAGCGCTGGTCAGCTCCTGCTTAACCTGAACGAGTGATGCCACGGTGGCCCCAGTTGAAACGACACGAACCCGCGGCAACGCGCCATCTTCGCCAACGACGAGCAAGGCTTGACCAAAAAGGTCCGTGATGACTGGGACTGCGGTAACTGGAGTCAATGTGTAGAGCTCAGTCGCTCCCGCCCCAGTACCCGATGCGGGCAGGTTTGCCGAAGTAACCGTCTTGGCTATGAGTGCCGATTGATAGTCGGCCAAGAAGTCCCCGAAGACCTCAGGAGCAATCGACATTCGAGCGGACGAACCCAGACTGCCAACGATTGTGCGCAGTCGATCCCGATTGGATGGAAGTGTCGTGATGACTTGCTTCCACACATTGTCGAAGCGAGCCATGCGGGCGGGTTGGGATTCACCGGGCAACAGCACGGTCACGTAAGCGGCGGCCGCCGGTCCGTAAAGGCGATGACGTCCGGCCTTGGCCAGGACCGTGTCTTTTCCGTCAGATCCCTCGACGATGATCGGCGCTGGCACATCGACTACTACCCCGCCAACTGCATCGACCAGACCAGCGAAGGCGAGTCGATCCATGATCAGCCCACCGGCGATCCGAACCCCGAGCTGGTCGGACAACTGTGTGTCAACTGTCTGTGGTGACTGTGGCCCGAGCTCAGCTAGCGTGACCGGACCATCGTTGCCGATGTCTACCCCGAGACCGGGCTGCAGCGACAGTGACGTGGCTTTCGAGGTGGGTTTGTCGTAGCCCATAACGACACCGTCGGTGATGTTGCCAGTGTCGTCTCGAACGGTTACGGCGAAAGCACTTTGCCGAAGATTCGCAGATTCGCTCGTTGTCGGGGTTGGCCCAGGTTGTGGGCTTGCACTGGTTCGTACAAGCAAGGCAATCAAGATGCCGATAATCACGACAGCGAGCGCTCCCAGCCCAACGACCAGTCTGCGGCTCACTCTGTCGCGTCCTCAACCTGGTAAAGGCCACGTTCGTCGATGTAGTCCGCCACAGCTTGCGGCACTAGGTAGGCAATCGGATGACCAGTTCGAACACGATGCCGAATGTCTGACGACGAGATTGCCATCGCCGGAATCTCAAGCAGCGTCAGTGCGCCATCGGCAAGGCCAGGATTGTCGAGCAGGTGTCCAGGCCGAGTGACTCCCACCAAATTGGCAAGTTCGACCACTCGTTCGTGGTCCCGCCAGGTCAGAATTTGGGCAAGGGCATCAGCGCCAGTGATGAAGTACAACTCGGGGGCACCATTGAATTCAGCGCTGAGTTGATTGGTCAAATCGGTCAGAGTGTCGACTGCGTACGTAGGGCCTTCGCGTTCGATATCAACCCTGCTGACCTCAAATCGAGCGTCAAACTCGGTAGCCAGCACCGTCATCGCGTACCGATCTTCAGCACAACTGACGATGGTCTGGTCCTTTTGCCATGGCTGACCGGTCGGGACAAAGATCACGCGGTCAAGATTGAAGCTATAAGCCACTTCAGAGGCAGCAACAAGGTGTCCGTGGTGGATCGGGTCAAACGTCCCACCCATTACCCCGACGCGACCACTCACGCCGGAACTTTAGCCCGCTCGGCTTGGTCGCAAGCTCAGCGGTCGATGTTCAGTCGGGTCACCGCAAAGAGCATGACCAGCAAAACAACCAGCGCGAAGATTCCGTAACCGATCGGATTCAGGTAGTAGGCAGTTTGCTCGGGTACCGGGTCTGATGCACTGGCCCCGCCCACATATGGGGTTCCTGGGACGTGGGCGACCTCTGCGAGCATGACCAAGGCTGCGTTCAACATGTTCAGACCATAGCGATATTGGCCCGCACAAGTAAAAGCGACGCTCGCCTATTTGCGGATTTGCCCGTCCCCGGTGACCACGTATTTGGTGGTGGTCAGCTCTTGGAGTCCCATGGGGCCGCGGGCATGCAGTTTCTGGGTCGAAATTCCGATCTCGGCCCCGAAACCAAACTCGGACCCATCGGTGAATCGAGTGGATGCATTGACCATCACTGCAGCCGAGTCGACCTCGGCAGTAAATCGCTGCGCTGAGGCGAGTGACTCCGTGACGATCGCCTCGGTATGCCCCGACGACCAACGACGAATGTGATTGATTGCCCCATCGATGCTTGAGACCACGCCACCGGCAATATCAAGCGAGTAATACTCAGCGGCCCAGTCAGCGTCAGTGACCGGGCTTATCGCAATACCTAAAGCCTGACCGGCAGCCGCGATGGCTGAATCACCATGCACGGTTACGCCTGCCTTATTCAGTGCGGGAAGTGCTGCTCTCAGGAACCCATCCGCAATGTCAACATGAACGAGGAAGGATTCGGCGGCATTGCAGACACTCGGGCGTTGCACCTTGGAATTGAGCAGGATCGCAATTGCTTTGTCGATGTCAGCATCTGCATCGATGTACACATGACAATTTCCGATGCCCGTTTCGATCACCGGAACAGTCGACTTCGTCACGACATTTTCGATGAGTTCGGCACCGCCGCGAGGGATGATCACGTCGACTAGGCCGCGCGCCGTCATCAAGGCATCGACGGCAGCATGCGTCTGCCCAGGAACCAGTTGGATGGCGTCCACCGGAACGGCTGTCTTCTTGAGTGCCTCACGCATCGCATCGACTAGTGCAACGTTGGTGTTATGCGCTGAGGAAGAACCACGTAGAAGCGCAGCGTTGCCACTCTTGAGACAAAGCACCCCAGCATCAACTGTCACGTTCGGTCGAGCCTCATAAATCATTCCGACGACGCCGA
The DNA here is from genome assembly GCA_023252115.1 of Micrococcales bacterium. GTDB lineage: Bacteria > Actinomycetota > Actinomycetes > S36-B12 > UBA10799 > JAHEXM01. The sequence continues at coordinate 6,877 of JAHEXM010000026.1, forward strand.
TCGGCACTCGGACTTGGCGAACCTCTAGTCCGTTTGGCAACGTGTAGCCACGGACCACATCTCCGACAGGGTCAGGCAGCTCGGCCACATCCCGCACAGCGCTTGCAATTGCAGTCAAGCGCGCTTCGTCCAATGTCAACCGATCGATCAGTGCAGCTGGAGTCTCAACTTCGTGCGCCCGCTCAATATCAACGGCATTGGCTTTGACAATCGCAGGTAACGCGTGTGCCAGTGCATCGGCTATCGCGTGCAGAGCTGTGTCCTTTTGGGCACGATTCAGCAGACTGAGATCCGCAGCAGCTCTCTTGGCATGTCCGGCTACCGCCCTGACTTCATTGACGACCTCGACAGGGCTCTCGTCTTTGCTTTCATTCACGTTCAACACAGCCTTACCTTATGTCCGCGGCAAGTATGACGAGGTCGTCACGATGCACGACTTCTCGTTCGTAGGCAGGACCAAGTTCTTTTGCCAGCTCTCGCGTCGAGCGACCAAGCAGCGGCGGGATTTCGGCCGCGTCGAAGTTAACAATGCCGCGCGCCACGATTCGGCCATTGGTGTCGGCCAGATCCACCGGATCGCCGGCGACGAAGTCTCCAACTACTGCTGTGATGCCGGCTGGCAACAACGAGGCTTGCCGCTGAGTCAACGCGGCAACCGCACCGTCATCAAGGCTGAGTACTCCTCTGGCCTCAGTTGCGTATTCAAGCCACAACAGCCGAGTCGACTTTCGCCGTCCCGTTGGATGGAACAACGTGCCGACACATTCACCGCTCAATGCAGCTTCGGCCTGCTCCGAACCGGTCAGCACAACCGGCATCCCGGCGGCCGTTGCGATGCGCGCCGCTTCAACTTTGGTTCGCATTCCACCTGTTCCGGCACCAGTCCCAGCGGAACCCAGCGTCACATCGACCAAGTCCTGCGCCGACTGCACATCAGGGATGACCTTTGCCCCCGGTTGGGACGGTGGACCGTCATAGAGTGCGTCAACGTCGCTGAGCAATACGAGAGCATCAGCGTGGACCAAATGCGCAACGAGTGCAGCAAGACGGTCGTTGTCGCCAAAGCGGATCTCTTCGGTGGCCACAGTGTCGTTTTCGTTCACGATTGGAACGACGCCAAGTTCAAGGAGCCGAATCAAGGTTCGTTGGGCATTTCGATGATGGGTTCGACGGCCCATGTCGTCAGCGGTAACCAGGACTTGACCAACGGTTAGATTTAGTTTGCCGAAGCTCGCCGCGTAATTGGCCAACAGGTGGCCTTGCCCAACGCTTGCGGCGGCTCGCTGAGTTGCCAAGTCCTGGGGACGTGACTTGAGTCCGAGTGGTCCGAATCCAGCCGCAATTGCACCGCTAGACACCACAACAATTTCGCGAGCATTGGCAATCTGGGTCGCTACAACCCTTACCAGCGCATCTATGCGTGCACTATCGATGTGGCCATCGGTAGTCGTCAGCGATGACGAACCGGCCTTGACAACAACCCGCTTTGCATTGCGAACGGTTTCGCGGACATCGGCTGATGCTTGCGCTCGCGACGACCCTGCTGCGCTCACCAGTCCTCCAGTCGCTCATCGGTTCCGCGTCGACCGGTGACGTACCCAGCACCGGCGTCAATCGATGGTTGCCAATCAAACACCACTGAGTCATCTTCGCGTCCGATAATTACGGTGCAACCGGCGCTCGCGCCGAGCTTGACGAGCTCTGCTTCGACTCCGAGACGAGCCAATCTGTCGGCAAGGTAGCCGACCGCCTCTTCATTGCTGAAATCGGTTTGGCGGACCCAGCGTTCCGGACGTGGGCCTCGCACGATGAACTCGTCACCCTGCTTGGTAACAGTAAATCCGCTGTCGTCCACGGGCAACGGACGAATAACCGGCCGGGCAACACCTGGATCGAGCAATTCACGTTCCGTACGTACTGCGCCCACCATGGCCGCCATGGCATACCTCAGGTTGTCGAGACCCTCGTGTGTCACCGCAGATATTGGGAACACCGCCAGCCCACGCTCGAGCAGCGATGGCGTGATCATCTCAGCTAGTTCCGCAGCATCTGGCACATCGATCTTGTTGAGGGCAACAAGTCGTGGCCGATCAGCGAGGCCCCCGTATTCGGCAAGCTCGGCTTCAATAGCGTCCAAATCAGCAACCGGATCACGGCCAGGCTCAAGTGTCGCGCAATCAATGACATGGACGAGTCCGGCACACCTTTCAATGTGACGCAGGAACTCCAGACCAAGCCCCTTGCCCTCACTTGCTCCCGGGATCAAGCCTGGAACATCTGCAACGGTAAAAATCGTGGCGTCTACTTTGACTACGCCGAGATTTGGCGCAAGCGTGGTGAATGGGTAGTCAGCAATCTTCGGTCGCGCGGCACTGAGAACCGAAACTAAACTGGACTTACCCGCCGACGGAAAACCAACTAGACCGACATCTGCAAGCATCTTGAGTTCGAGGACAACATCGGCTGCGCCGCCACCTTCGCCCAGCAAAGCAAAGCCCGGAGCCTTACGGCGTTGGCTAGCCAATGCTGCGTTTCCCAAACCGCCACGTCCGCCGCGGGCGACGGTGTAGCGAGCACCTGCACCAACAAGATCGGCCAGCACCATGCCACTTTCTGTTGACACGACGGTGCCGTCAGGTACGGGGACGATCACATCGTCGGCATCTGATCCGGATTTGTTCTTACCCTGACCAGGCTTGCCCGCGTTCGCGATTCGGTGTGGCCTGCGATGAACATCCAGCAGACTTGTCGTGGATGGATCGACTTCAAGAATGACGTCACCACCACGACCGCCGTTACCACCGTCGGGTCCGCCGAGAGGTTTGAATTTTTCGCGATGCACCGATGCACAGCCGTTGCCGCCGTCGCCAGAACTGGCATGCAGGATTGCTCGATCAACGAAAGTAATCATGATGTGGCCCGGCCGTTATTAGCGGCCACGCGGTCAGCCAGCGAGAACGTTGATGACTCGGCGACCACGACGGGTGCCGAAGTCGACCGTGCCACTGACGAGCGCGAAAAGGGTGTCATCTCCACCACGGCCGACACCTTCGCCTGGGTGAAAGTGAGTTCCGCGCTGGCGCAGGATGATCTCGCCTGCGTTCACTTCTTGGCCACCGAATCGCTTGACACCCAAACGCTGTGCGTTGGAGTCGCGACCATTGCGGGTACTGGAAGCACCTTTTTTGTGAGCCATCTCGTCACTTCCCCGTTTCGATAGCAGTGACCTTGAGCGTGCTCAAGTATTGACGGTGACCTTGACGGCGCCGATAGCCGGTCTTGTTCTTGAACTTGCCGATGTCAATCTTGACGCCCTTGTTGTGCTCGATGATCTCGGCAACAACTTTGACCTTGCTGAGCTTGTCGGCGTCGCTGGTTATGTTGGTGCCGTCAACAACGAGAACTGCTGGCAATGTGACGCTTGAACCCGGCTCCCCCTCGACACGGTCTTGGGAAAAGACGTCGCCAACAGCGACCTTCTCTTGACGGCCACCAGCACGGACGATCGCGTACACCTTGAGCTCCTCTAAGAATGTGACGCAACTGCCGAAATGAAAGGGCAGCGCGGACTACAAGAGTACGACAGTAGAGTGCTCATCGGTCAAGTGGGACGCATATTTATGGGGGAAGTGTGACATATGCCGTAGAAGCGCACGAGCTTCGAAAGACCTACGGCGAGACGGTAGCCCTGGATTCTGTGAGCTTTGCCGCCAAAGAAGGCAAGGTCTTGGGTGTCCTTGGACCCAACGGCGCGGGCAAGACAACAGCGGTCCGGATTCTTGCCACCCTGGCCCGTCCAGACAGTGGATCGGCGACGATTCTGGGCCATGACGTAGTCAAAGAAGCGGGAACTGTACGCAAACTTGTCGGTCTGACCGGGCAGTACGCCTCGGTGGACGAGGATATGACTGGCGTCGAAAACCTCATGCTCTTCAACCGGCTGCTGGGATTCAGCCGGCGAGAGTCAAAGAAACGAACCACTGATTCCTTGGAGCGATTCAGCCTGACTGATGCCGGGAAACGACTGGCCAAGACGTATTCAGGAGGCATGCGCCGGCGGCTGGACTTAGCTGCCAGCTTGCTTGGCTCCCCCAAAATCCTGTACCTAGACGAACCTACGACCGGGCTCGACCCGCATCACCGCAACGAGGTGTGGCACGAGATCCGCGGTCTCGTGGCTGACGGTGTGACAGTGCTGCTCACCACTCAGT
>JAHEXM010000345.1 GCA_023252115.1 Micrococcales bacterium
TGCTGCGGTTTCGTCGCGCACCACAGGCTTGTAGTGCTTCAACATTTCATCGTGCCAACGAGGTTTGCCGGTAAACTCATGCAACCCCGCGTGTGACGCTTCAGAGCGCGGATGGCACCATACCTTGTGACCAACCTCACGGGCGAGGTCGCAGAAGTTTTGGTCTTCCCCAAGCTCAAGTCCTTCCCCGAAGAAATGGTCGGCCTTCGTGACCGGGAACCACCAGAGTTGCCAGTAGTCGTCTTTTTTGTCAAACGCATCACCAAAGCGCAAACGAGCACACTGTCCGCTGGCAATGATTTCTTCGATGACGTTCCCTTGTATCACCATGATGCCGGTGCCGACGTACATGACTTCAATCATGCCCATCTTTTTTTCTGCTTGCCGGTGAATGACCGGCTGAATCGTTCCGCGCAACAGCGCGTTCTTCAATTCGGAATTTGTGCGGAACTCGCCATTTGTCCCGCCATCAAAATAGTAGTTGCGACGTGGCGAGTTAATTCCCACTACTGGCAACCCGGACGCCAAAGCGCGGAGCAGGGCATTTCCGCTCACGCCCATGTCATTATCAATCCAAACCAGCGCATCGGGTTTGTGTGGGTGCTTACGAAAATACTGGGTGCAGACGTTGCGCTGGCGCTGCGTCACGTCTCCGATAACGGGGCGCTCGGCTGGTTGGTGGATAATCTCCACGCCAGCATCCAGTAATACGCTCAATTCGGTCAAGATCGTCAGGTGATAGTTGTAGGTGCAAGATGCCTGTGCGAACGGAGTCGCAATCATCACCCGCAATGGTCGGTTCGCCGGGATACCGGGGAACTTTACAACGGCAATCGGTCGCTCAAACCCCAATGCTTCACGAACTCGCCTCACGTCAGAGGCCAGAGTTTTTTCGCGGTAGGCCTGCCACGATGCCCCGTCCCGTGCGTACTGCGCTTCGGAGTTGGCGCGACGATAAACGGCATCTGGCACCGCGCTTCCCGTGCTGTAGTGCCGATGTTCCCACAGGCAGCACGGCAGATAACGGAACCGCCCTAGCGCCCGGCCAAAGGCCAACAGGAAATTGTCCGCGAACAGGTGCTCCAAGCACGGTGGCATCATCCAGCCTAGCTCGGTCACGACACGCGCATCAATCAGCGCGTGATTCGGCAAGCGCAGGCCGTTAATACCATCGTCGGGTGCGATCACTACCGCACCGTCCTTGTAGGCGTCAATCACTTGCGCTTCCCAGTCCGCCGTCTGGATAACCACGTCGTCACCGAGACAGCCAATCAGATCGTACTGCGGCGACAGTTCTTTGGCGACACGGTTGAAGATGGACACCAGCCGAGCGGGTTGACCGACAGTGTAAGAGATGCGCGGATCGTTCACCCGGTCATAGTTAACCGCGTCGTCAGCGTCCAGAGTAAACACCAAATGCGAATGCGACGGATTCGTGGCCAGAAAACTCTCCGCCAATCTTCGGTGATTGTCGTTGCGACCGCGTGTGGGGCATATCAGCAAAATCTTCAAGCGCGTTTCTCCCATGCCTGATGTTTCTCTTTGCCTTCTTCCATCACGGTCAACCGGCCAAACATGCAGCCTTCGTTGTGCGTCACCACCAGATGCTTCGGATTGGTCGCGTGCCGGTGCACCTTGTCGCTGCCACAGAACGGACAGGCTTGCACTGGCGGCGCTGGCGTCTTCCGCAATGCGGCCTTCGGGTTGGGGTTTGGAGTTGGTGTTTCGTCGGCCATTTCCGTGTCCTTTCGTTACGCGGTCGCACTCTGTACGTCGGAGTCCTGATAATCTGTGAGTTTTGATAATGCCCGGATGGTCTGGCCGGTCGTGACGGTCACCGGCGTCGAGTACGCCAAGGTCGGGTAACTTCCGTCCAGACTGTAATACTGCGTTGCCCCGGCGGTCTTGGCGGTCAAAGTGGCACTACCGGCAGCAACCACAATCGAAGGAGGGAAGCATTTCGCCTGTGTCCCGTAGTCGATCAATGCCCGGATTTGGAAGGCGGATTCAACGATGTCAGCCTTGCCGAGCAGTTTCTCCCGGACTTCCTCCGGCAACCACCCCGGATGCTGCGTCACGATGCCCTGTATTCGCGCACAGTCGGCGATTCCGTAGTCCCGCCAGTTATGAACGTATAAAGCCAGCCCTTCGGCGGCGTCGTCCGAGTACAGCCCCGCGTTTGCCCCAAATCCCACCTTCGCGTTCCGGTTGTAAGTGGGCGATTCGAGGATGGTCACTTCCGTCACCAAGAACGTCTTCACCGCGCCTAACGTGTCCGGCACCCCTTCCGTGTGCGCCATGTTGACGAACCCGCACAGACCGGAGTACTGCGCGTTGACCGCCTTGCCGCAGATTGCCGCCGTGACCTTGTCAATCGTTTGCTGCCAAGTGTTGTTGATCGTGCGCACCGCCGGGAACTCGGTGATGAATGGGATCACCCCGTAAACCGAATGGCCGGCCATCCGAGAGGCAATGTCAAGATGCCATTGGAAGCAGCGGGAACTCATGCCAGCAACCCCTCCAATGCTCGCCGGGTGGATTCAACGTAATCCAATTCACTCGGAATAACGGTCGGGTCTGGCTGATGCACCGACTTGTCCACCAGCCAGAACATTATGACTCGGCCAAGGAATGATTTCGCCTGCCGGAACATGACCTTCAATCGCCGGACTCTCGCACCGCCGAGCCGTTTGACGTTGGTTTCCGCCTCGTCCATTGCCAACGCCACAACTTCACGGTTGCGGTTGAACACCGGGACGAGGTTCTCGAAATCGCCAGTCCTCATTTGCCGCGCCTGCGCGTTAGCCGGGATGGATAGATGCTTGATTGGACGCCCCGTCACTTCGCTGGTCTGGCCGGATGGCAGCACCGTTCCACCCCATAGACGCAAGGCCAGCGGGTTGCCTTTCTGCCGGGCGGATGGCCGGCTGAATACCGGCGGTATGACGATGACGGCTTCTGTGGCTGACGATTCTCCGTGCGTGACATCTCCGTACTGCTCATAAA
>JAHEXM010000346.1 GCA_023252115.1 Micrococcales bacterium
TTTTCTCGATACCCGCCACGCCGCTATTGCGGTCGGTCGCGAACTCGAACGTCGGATGCCGGGCAAGGTCACGACTAACTGGTGGAAGGAAGAACGCGGCGAGACCATCTTCGTCGACTACAACCAGAATGCCCGCGATCGAACTATCGCTTCGGCATACTCAGTGCGACCTAAACCGTGGGCGCCGGTTTCTACGCCGGTGGAGTGGGACGAGTTGCCTGATGTCAGCCCGCGAGATTTCACCGTTCTGACGGTGCCGCAACGGTTTGCCGACATCGGGGATCCTCAAGCAACCATTGATGATGTTGCACATGATCTGACACCACTACTTGAGATGTACGAACGCGACGAGCGAGATAGCGGACTCGGCGAGATGCCGTACCCGCCTGACTATCCGAAAATGGAAGGCGAACCGAAGAGAGTCCAGCCCAGTCGGGAGGCCCGAACTGCCGAGGACTGACCACTATTTGCGTGCTGCTGCCGCGGACTTGGTGATGCCTTGAAGCGTCGTCGCCGTCCAGCCATCGGCTTTGTTCTTTTTGATGAGGTCACCAATCTCGCTGGTTTTGGCGTCAAGTTTGGCCGGTGAATCGCAGGTGCCCTCGTCGCCGAATTCCTGAACATGCAGCATGTTCAGGGCGAATCCCTGGTACTTCATTTGTTGCTTCTGTTCCAACAGTGCTGCGTCGAAATTCGGCTCCGCCCAGAACCTGCCGAATCCGGCTGGCCCTTCAATGGTGGCGCCTGCAGGTACGTAAGTGATGCCATTGACAGCCAAGTTTGGGTACACCACTGCATCGGGGGTGTTGGACGTTTCAGTGCCGTTGGCGTCAGTACATTAACTCGGGTTGTGCCACGGTCCCCACTCTGAATCGAAGCCGCCTTCCGACCAAGTGCATTGGGCGCTCTGCGTAGTGAGTCCGTTCGCTTTCATTGCGGCGTTCGTACTCGGGTTAAATCTGTTTTCCGGCAATACCAAGCTTGTCGGCGTGACACCCGTTTCCTTTTTGATGACTTCTTGCGCCTTCTGCAAATCGGCGGTTTGTTTAGCAGCGGGCATGACAGTGAGACCGCCGCTTACTGGGTGATCGTAGGAATGGCTGGCAATTTCAACGGTGTCGGGATTGTCTGCCGCTAACTTACGTAAGTAAGCGCTGTAGGCGGAGATGTTCGCGGCACTGATTTTCTTGGATGGGGAGGGCTTGCCGTCCCACGTCTTGCCGTCCCAGTCAGGATCGAGCGTTCGTCCAATAATGCCGAACACAAGCGGCGTCGTTACCTTGCCACTTGTGTCAGAAAATGCCCGCACAATACTTTTGAGAACGTCCAACGAACAACCGGTGTCACCGGGAACATCGTCGATGCGCCAGACGACGTACTTGGCTGCAGTCTCACCCGATCCTGCTTCGGCTCCCGCGGAGCGGTGCAACGATGTGCTCGAGTCTGAGACTGATGTTGAACAACCAGCTGAGAGTCCAGCTATAGCCGCGACAGAAAATGCGATGCACGCGGTCTTCGCAAACCTCATGACGACTCCTCGGGGCTGTTGCTATGCGACGGTATCGACGCTGAAGGAGAAGGATCTTGTTGGAGCGTTGCTCACTACTCCAAACGAATGGTGTTCATAAGGCGGGGATTACCTGCTTTCCAGCAGGAGTAAGTGAGCCCGTATCACTATCGTTTTCGCGGTGATCACCAGTCAGCCATTGAGACGGCTGATTTCAGTGGAACGAGTAATCGAGTACTCGGACGCAGTCATCGGCATCATGATGACTTTGCTCGTCGTCGAATCCATCGACGTGCTGTCGGTACTGCGCAAGGCTTCCGAAGCTTCGTCGCCGTCACCGGACCATGTCGTCATAAACTGGCTGCGCGAGCAGGCCTGGCGCTTTCCGGCGCACGCAGTTGCTTTTTTCTTGATTGCCTATCTGTGGCGACGCCATCACTTCATTTTCCGCAACTTTCGCGACGTCAGCCGCGGGATTTTGTGGTTGAACGCGGCATTCCTGATCGTGATAGCGCTCATGCCGTTTGCCTCGGTCCTGCTTGCAACTTCGCATTTCGCGGCCGCGTCAGTCGCCTTCCTCTTCGGGGTGTGTGCGCTTTCGCTTGCGACGCTTTACTTGCTGCTACGGCGGGGAATACACCACCACATATTTCAGACCGAATCGACAAGCGCGATTCGTGTTGTTCGACTGTATGTCGCGGGACCTATGTGGATCACTTTCGCCGCGATGCTAATCGCTCTTGTTGCGGCATTCACGAACAGCACCCCGATACTTATCGTCAGCGTTTGCTCACTACTTGTCGTACTCGCGATTCCGGTGATTGCGCGCAGAATGTTGATCGATGAACCCGCACAACTCCAAGAGGCGGCGCAACCTGAGTCAGTTCCCGACGAATCAATTGTTGTCGCCATGCCAAATGCCAACGGGCCATTGGCTACATTCTTTGGTGGCATACGTACCCACCGAACGCTGCTGTTTAGTGACGGGGTGTACGCCATCGCGATTACTGCCATGGCATTGCAGATCGGCCCGGACGGCGCAAGTGCAGTTGTTGGAAATCGCGGCGTCCTCAGCTCGCTCAAGGACGTGTTTGATCTCAACCTGACTTATGGCAACTTTTGGTTCTTTGCGTTGTTGTTCGTGCTTATCCAGATGATTTGGCTGCAACATCAACGGCTGTTCTTTTTTGTTCGCAAAATCGCCGATCGAACGATTTGGCTCAACAATCTGCACCTCTTTACCGTCGTGCTTCTTCCAGTCGTCTTTGGCATCGTGAGTGCGGCCCTATACACAGCCGTTATTCCATGGTGGATTGCGTCGATTGGGATCATTGCTGCGACTGGCACCGTCTTGCCCGTCGGCTGGTCGAACCTGCGGTATCGAGTGATCCGAACAGTAGAAGGCGACCGAGTATGGCGGGTCACCGTAACTGAAACCGTTTACCTCGTGCTCTTGGTTTTGATCATGTTGGCGCC
>JAHEXM010000347.1 GCA_023252115.1 Micrococcales bacterium
CAATCAAGTCCTTGCAGTCAAGCCGTCAACCATTAGTTCGCCCTTTGATTCAGAGAATCTGGCCAACGTCCCACTCCGCCGACCAAATTGGGAGCCCGCTGCGAAAGTCGGCGCGGGTACCAGCTGACGGGCTCACGTCGGCAGCTTTTCAGCAGTAGCGTCGGGACATGCCCGCAGACGATGAACCCTTTGCCAAGGTCCGGAGCGCAGTAGAAAAAGCACAGGACGCCGCTGCGCAACTCGCTGATGCCTTGGGCGGATTGCCCGATGCCGCTCAGAGTGCCGCTGATTCCCAGGTCAATGCGACCAATGAGGCAATCAAAGATCACGCCACGACCGCTATTGCGACGGCCCGGCAGCAATTGGACAAAGGGGTAGCCGCACTTAGTGCCGCGGCTCAAGCGGCAACCGACAAAGCAACGTCGCTTCTGCCCCCGAAGTAAACGCCCGTCAGATTTTCAAGGTTTCTGCGAGACTCGCGAATACTTAATACTGCCTTGCGCCCGGTCGCGCCAGTCGTCCTATAACGTTGCGCTTCAGACGAAACGGCCGCAAACGAATGGAGATCGGGCGATGAAGCGCGCGGTTCTGATCATCGTGGGACTCATCGTCCTATTCATGGGACTAGGTGCTGCAACGAGTGGTGGCTTCCTTGCCCTAGCTATTGGCTCCGACGGCGTCTACTCAACTGATGCTGGCAAGGTTTCGGGAACCGGCAATGCGCTGGTCTTCAACGAATTTTCGGTCGATACCAATGGAACCGACGTGAGCAGTGTGGCCACGCTTGCGGTTTCTGCTTCGTCCACGGAGGACCGCGACGTCTTTATTGGCCTTGGCCCCGCCACCGAGGTCACCAAATACCTCAACGGGGTTCCGCACGACCTGGTCTCAGACCTTTCAGGCGACAAAGCAAAAGTGGTGCCCATCCCTGGAACGACCGCTCCGTCTGCACCAGACTCTCAGACTTTTTGGACCGCAAAGGCCCAAGGAAAAGACCCGCGTATTGAGTTGCCGGCAAGCAAAGACCAAACGCTGGTGGTGATGAATGCGGATGCCACGGCACCGGTAAGTGTCAACCTGAAAATCGGCTTGGTCTCCTCGGTCCTGTTCCCGGTGGGGATTGGGTTGGCGATTACTGGCGTCATCCTGATGCTGATCTCAATTTGGATCTTTGTCAGGGCCGCAAAAGCAAAGAAGAAGCCACCGGCAATCCCGCCTGGCGCGTACCCACCAGCAGCAGCACCCGTGGCTTATCCACCGAGCGCGGCACAACAGCCGATGTATCAACCTCCGCCGCCGTATCAACCGCCGCCGCCGCCAGCCGCCCCACCACCAGTTGCACCTCCGGCCAATTACCCACCACCACAGCCTCCGCCGCCGACCGGTCCGCCGCAGGCGTAACGACCCGACCTCATTTCAGAAGTAGGGAACAAATACAACCGTGGACGTGCAAGAGACCGATGTTCAGTCGGATCGAATTGTCACGCTTCCCAATGTTCTGAGCTTTCTGCGCCTGCTTGGTGTGCCGCTCTTTCTGTGGCTGGTGTTAGTCCCGGAAGCGGATTGGTGGGCGCTAGCCGTCTTGCTATTTGCCGGCTTCTCGGACTACCTCGACGGGTACTTGGCCCGCCGATGGAACCAGATCACGCGCTTGGGTCAGCTTCTTGACCCACTGGCAGATCGCCTTTACATCCTGGCAGCGCTCATTGGACTGCTATTGCGCGACATCATTCCGCTGTGGCTGGTGGTGGTCTTGCTTTCGCGTGACATCGTGATGGCCTGTTTTCTTTTCGTCCTCAAACGGCGCGGTATTACCGGGCTTCCCGTTCACTTCATCGGCAAGGCAGCTACCGCCGCATTGCTTTTTGCTTTCCCGCTTTTACTGCTAGGTGCACAAAGTGGCGCGTTGGGCGACGTCACCAAAGTGCTCGGCTGGGCGTTTGTCCTGTGGGGTGCTGCGCTGTATTGGTGGGCTGGCATTCTGTACATCGAACAGGCGATGCGGATCCTTCGCGCTCGCCCGGCATCGGCATAGTCGCGACGATCGGTAGGGTTGGGGAATGGTTCCGAATCATCTGAAATACACAGCTGAACATGAATGGGCGTTGGTAACCGAAACAGGCACGGTTCGATTCGGTATTACCGACTTTGCACAGGAATCGTTGGGTGACATTGTGTTTGTCACGCTTCCCGATCCAGGTGCCGAACTCGCTGCAGGCAACACCTGCGGTGAAGTCGAATCAACGAAATCAGTTTCGGACATCTATTGCCCAGTTGCAGGCACTGTTGCCCTTCGCAATGACGTGGTTGAGACGTCCCCTGAAACCATCAACACCGATCCGTATGGAGCTGGCTGGCTGCTTGAAGTCGCGCCGACCGATCCCGATCCGCTTTCTGGCCTTTTGGACGCGACCGCGTACACGGCATTAATCACCGCTGGCTAGCTCCAGTTGGGCAAAGCCTGTTGACCCCGCTCACCCTGGACCATAGGTTTACTCTTTGTGAATCGGACCTGCCCTCGTTGCGACGAACCGCTTGCTCCAGGAGCTCGCTTTTGCAGCGTGTGTGGAGCCGCAATCCCACCCGTGGTTCAAGAAGAGCCGGCCGGCGAGCCAGTAACTGGAACCATTCATTCCTTGGGAATGACCCCGTCGGACTCAGGCCCATTACCCGCAGTTTTGCCGGCCGATTTGGCTTCGGTTGCCCCCGGCTCACAGGTTTTGGTTATTGTTCGCGGCCCAAATATGGGGATGCGTATCGAACTTGTTGGTGACGAAATGATTGCGGGCCGTTCACCAGACACTTCGATTTTTCTAGACGACATCACGGTTTCGCGGCAGCACGCCCGACTTGAATCTGAAAACGGAGCGTGGACGTTAGTTGACTTGGGAAGCCTCAATGGCACCTATGTCAACAAAGACCGAGTGGACAAAATCGCGCTGACATCTGGCGACGAGATTCAAATCGGCAAATACCGCT
>JAHEXM010000348.1 GCA_023252115.1 Micrococcales bacterium
CGGCGCATCGCGCTGCCCATGAGCAAGTACTACGTGTGCAAGCGAACCCCATTCACGGTGTTTGAAGCTCTCGAATGCCTCGGTGGCGCCGGCTACGTCGAAGAGTCAGGGATGCCACGCCTGTATCGCGAAGCACCGTTGAACTCTGTGTGGGAAGGCTCGGGCAATGTCAATGCACTCGACTTGCTTCGCGCTTTGGGTAAGTCACCGGAAACGCTCGATGCGTGGCTGATGGAAGTCGGTCAGAGCAAAGGGGCCAACACCAATTTCGATGCAGCATTGACCGACGTATTGGATTCTTTTGCGAGTCCCGATGCGACGATCGAAGCGGGTGCTCGCCGTCTGGCGGAACGCATGGTGTTGGTTCTGCAGGGTTCGTTGTTGCTTCGTTACGCACCGGATGTTGTTGCTGATGCTTTTTGTGCGTCCCGGCTGTCTACTGCCGGTGCGTCACGGACGTTTGGAATATTGCCGGGGTCGGTCGATGTTGACGCGCTGGTGGACAGAACGTTCCCCGGATAGCAGGAGGCAGTTATGCCGATACCGGTCAAGCGCTTGAACCATGCGGTGCTCTTCGTTTCAGACCCTGCGAGATCGGCCGAGTTCTATCAAGCTGCATTCGGATTTGAAGTACTCAGCGTCGAAATGGGTGGTCAAGCCGTTTTTATGCGTTCACCAATCGGCGGCAACCATCACGACCTTGGATTATTCAAAGCTCAGCGAGCTCAACAGATTTCGCGCGGCGCCGTGCCGGGCCTGTATCACCTTGCTTGGCAGGTCGACGAAGTAACCGACTTAGTGGAAGCTCGAAAGACGTTAGCTGACTTAGGTGCACTCGTGGGTGAAAGCGATCACGGCGCTTCACTTTCGCTATATGGACAGGATCCCGATGGCATTGAATTCGAAATCATGTGGGCCGTGCCCGAGGAGGCGTGGGGCGAAGACGGTGCCAGAGGTGTCATTCGTCCCTTGAACCTTGAAGCTGCAGTTAGCAAATTTAGTTCGTAAGTTCGTGCACTAGGGCAGTTACTCGGGTGAGAACCTCAGGATCGGTGTCGGGCAAAACTCCATGTCCGAGATTGAAGATGTGACCCGGAAGATCCTGTGCCGATTGCAAGACATCACGCACCGCCTGCTCGATGACTGGCCAATCAGCAAACAACACGGCCGGGTCCAAGTTCCCTTGTAACGGAACGTCGCGCCCAACTCTGCTCGATGCTTCGTCGAGCGGCACTCGAAAGTCCACACCCATGACGTCGCAACCAGCTTCGTGCATCGACGGCAATAGCTCACCAGTCCCAACACCAAAGTGAATGCGAGGAACGCCGTAGTCGGCAACCGCCGCCAGCACCTTGGACGAATGTGGCATCGCGAATTCCCGGTACTGCTTTGCTGGCAAGGCTCCCGCCCACGAGTCGAATAGTTGAACGGCCGATGCGCCAGCTTCAATCTGCATGCGTAGGAATTCAGAACAAATGCTGGCAATGCGATCGAGTAGTTCGTGCCAGGTCGTTGGATCATTCAGCATCAACGCTTTGGTTCGAGCGTGATCACGACTTGGCCCACCTTCGACGAGATAAGAAGCAATGGTGAATGGTGCACCGACAAATCCGATGAGCGGAGTCTCACCAAGCTCTTGCGCCAATCCACCGACTGCCGCGATCACTGTTGCGACGTCATCGGGAGTCAAGTCACGAAGTCGATCGACATCTGCGCGGTTGCGAAACGGTTGCGCGACGACTGGTCCGACGCCGGGCTCAATGGCGATATCAATGCCAACCGCTTTGATTGGAACGACGATGTCTGAAAAAAAGATCGCCGCATCAACGTGGTGCCGCCGAACTGGCTGCATCGTTACTTCAACGATTAGATCGGTGGTGAAGCACGCGTCGAGCATGGCGATGCCCTCACGGGCTTTCCGGTATTCCGGTAGCGATCGCCCGGCCTGGCGCATAAACCACACCGGCGTGAAAGGAACGTCCTCGCCACGAGCGGCCCGCACCAGCGCGGACTTTGTCGTTCGCCCATCGACCAACGGGTGGTTTGTGGGCATCACTCCGCTTGTCACGGCACGATCGTCGCATACGGCACGCGCATAACGACGCCGCGACAGAGTCAGCCAGCAGCAATCGCTGCGACCCCGACGATCGCGAGTGCAACACCGATGTATTGGATGCGCCGCAGCCGTTCACCAGCAAATCGCCAGGCAAGCAAGACGGTTACGACCGGATACAGCGAGCCCAAGACGGCCGCGATGGCCAACTGACCGCTCGCTGCTGCCAAGCCCAAGGTCAGGTTCGCTCCGACATCGAACACACCAATCACGCCAAGTTGCGGCAAGTCGGAGCGAGCTACTCCCCCAGTCGTACGCACAACGAGGGCGAGAGCAACAAAGAACAGTACGGACACAATGCGAATACCCGTGACTGTCATGACTGGATTGATCGCTGCTCCTTCTTCGATAGCGGTAATGCAAATACCAAAGAGAAAACCAGCGACGACTGCCAACAGCACCGACCGTCGATCACCGCCACCACTTAGTTCAGGTCCAGTCGCGCAAACCAAACCCAGTAACGCGAAACAAACACCAAGCGCTTGCACTCCAGTCGGAACATCACCAGCAAACAACCCAACAACGAGCGGGACGATGACGCCAGCTGCAGCAATCGGCGCGACGATTCCCATGGTGCCTCGGGCAAGCGCCGAATAGAACGTCAGCAATCCGAGCACGCCGGTGAAAGCGCCCAAGATTGCCCACGGCACATATCCCAGAGGCGCGGACCAAGCTGCGGTAATTGTTGCCACAAGAGCCGCAGCCGCCAGCCCGAAGACTTGAGTAACGCCGACCACTGCCAGCACGGGAAGACGCCGACTGATGCTGCCGCCCAGGAAGTCCGATGTTCCCCACAGCAGGCTCGACATCAAGGCAAGCAGCGCAACCACGCCCGAACGATAGGCGCCCACGCGGGTGACTG
>JAHEXM010000349.1 GCA_023252115.1 Micrococcales bacterium
GACAGCATTCCTGATGAGTGCAAGGCCACCGAGTTCCCCAACGATGAAGAGGTTGGGAACACTGGTCTCGTACTCTTCGCTAAGAATGGGTGAGTCTGCGCTGGAACTAGGCTTGGCCAGTACCATCGTGATCGCGCCGACCGGGCATTCTTCCGCGCAGCGGCTGTGGCCAATACATTTGTGGCCGTTGATGATGGTGGCCTTGCCGTTGACAAGGCCGAGCACGTCACCTTCAGGACAGGCGGCTACACATGCCCCGCACCCGATGCAGTTATCCGCGTCAATGCGCGGATGCTGCGCGCGGGGACCGTCGAAAAGTTGGCCCCTCTCAGTGGCTGCGTGAGCCAGCGCCTCTTTGTGCTTGTGCGTGCGCCAGTAGCGAATGAAGAAGAACGCCAGAACCGCGCCGGCGATTGACCATGTAATAACTGTTTCCATACCTTACCGAAATCCCATGCTTACGAAACCAAGGCCCATGACGACGGCGATGTGAAGCACCGCCAACACTACAAACGCATAGCTGAATGGCCGATGAATCACGTGCCAAAGATGAAAGACCTTCTGAGTCTGACCGAGGAAAACAACCCGCTTCGATAACGAGGCCTTTTGCTTTACCAGACGGACAACCAGTTCGACCTCAGCATTACCGCTTGAGAGCAATCCACCAATCGTAAGGACCTTCGCACTGAAACTGCACGATGCGCGACGTAAAGCTGCGATCCGAAAAGGTAGCCCGACATCAAGCGAGATCATTTCGGCAATTGCATGCAGGGGGCCAATGCGCCGAATATGCTCTGCACTTGGCACGTGAAGCGCGCGATTTACCCGGTCTGCCGAATAGATGGATTGACTTAGCAGCGCATCTGAAAGCGCCTTTTCTCCCGCGTGTAGCTCAGATAGATCCAGCTCTGCTGCAGAAAGAGAACGCGGAATTTGTGCGTAAAGATACCGGCCGATTACGCCGCTGAGCGCAACGGCAAGCATGATCCAGAAAGCAACGCCGGCGATGCCGCGAAATTTGAAAGACGCGTGGAATGCGATGATGATGGGCGCAGTAACACCGGCGATTACGTGGAAATCCATCCACTGACGCGCAGTGCCCAGGCGGTTCAGCCACGGGATCAGCTTGCGAAGCGCGTATAGAAAGATGATGAAGAACAGGACGGTGCCGAGGATGCCAAGCTTTAGCCCAATGGTGCCGCCGGGCTTGAGCATTGCGTACTTGTCTGAGTACGGGCGCTCACTGAGCGGAAGCAAATAATAGTTCGAACCGTAAATGGCTATCGACGCGACGGTCAGCAATGCTGTCGCAGCAACGATGGTGACGCGGATGCGATGGCCTGCACCCTTCTTGGGTTTTGCGAATGTTCCGGGGGCGGTGATCCCGCTCTGAAGGATGCTCATGTTTACCGTTTCTCCCCGGTGCTGGCGAGTGTTTGTGCAATTGCTGGAGTAGTATTCGGATCTGAGTTGTTGGCCGCGTGAAGTTTCACATTAGGATCCTGTTCGGCGTCAGTCGAAAATCCGCGGTAGTTTTCGAAGACGTGCGTGTTGCGCCAGTGCTGGCGTGGAGTTTCAACATCTACAACCGCAAGTGCCGGCAGATCAAGGACTCCAACGCTCTTGTCGGGAGCGGAGGGCTTGTAATCGACGTGAACATGAAGCGAGCGCAGACCGACGTCACTCATGTCGTGAAGAAGTGTCGCTTCAACTTTGACAACTTCGCCTGATTGCTTGTCGAGCCATGCGGTTCCCTCGAGTTCAAGCGGATACTCGCGGCCGCGCAGGGCCAAGGCAGCCGGAGTGCGGCGTCCTGCTATGTGCGTGAAGTGAACAGGGACTGCAGCACGACCGTCGATTGGCTCCTCCGACAGCGCTTCGAAAGTGAAGCTGTCCCGGTAGTAAGGATGAAAGACAAGCAGCACTGTCGCAACGCCATTGGTTACGAGCATAGGAAGTTGCGTCTGCTTGCCACGCGCGTTTGCTGCTTCAATGCGCGACTCGTTTAACTGAAACTCGTCTCCGCTGCCGTTCATCATGATGAGGTAGTCGTACTTGGCGCGTTCGGTCGCCTCTACGTGGCCGTTGGAAGTGAGCTTTTGCTGAGTGACAGACTCGGTGCAGTGAAAATCGGCGAGCTTGTCAAGATACGCGGTGATCTGCCGCTGAGCCATGTCAATAGCATTGCTGGTCGCGGGCGCCTGGGCCTGCGCTATCGACGGCACGACGGCGAGAACGGAGGCGAAGAGGATCGATGTGTATCTATCTATGATTTTCATTTGGCTCTCCTGGCCGCGGCGCGGTTGTTGAATCGCAGCCCGATGGTTGTGGTCCATTGGTTGTAATCGAGCGATCCGCCGCGCTGCGCAGTGAACATACTTTGAACGAAGAGTTTTGAACCAAGATTGCTTTCGAAGGTGACATTGGCGAAGTTGGAGTTGCTTTGCGACGCCCCGATGGGCGCGGAGTTGTAAGAGTAACGCCCGAACTGCGCGTCGAGACGCATCTTCTCCGTCACATCGCGAGAGACCGTGACAGTCTTGTAGGTGCCTGAGGCAAATGCGCTGTCGAATTTGGAGTACCGCGCATCGGCGGTGAGTCCGGTCTTCCAGATGTTCGACATGCTCGCTCCGAAGAGGCGGTTCAACGAGTTTTTGGGATCGGCAGAGTCGGTGCTGCTGCCGAGACTAAAGTAGCCGGTGATGTGGCGCGGAAACTGGATGCGAACGCCGCCATTGATTCCCTGGTAGAGATATTTGTCGAGCAGGCCAGTACCGACGAGTGCGGCGTCGTAAGTGGGAACGTCGCGCAGATAGGTGTCAGTAAGGTCAAGAACAACACGCGGATGAACCTGAACGCGCAATGACAACAGACTCTGTCCGATGCCCGTTTTGACCGGCGCCATGTTGGGATTTGCGGTGGGCCGGTCGATCTGCATGGAGTGATACACGTTGAAATTGCGCTTGAACGAG
>JAHEXM010000350.1 GCA_023252115.1 Micrococcales bacterium
ATTGAGTGAGTCGCCGACCATGGAACGACGGCGTCAACCCCGACCTCAGTTAATTGCTCGACCGCCTGATCCATCCGATCGCCTTTGATCAAGGCTTGAACAACGGTGATTCGGGGTTCAGGTTCGGGTTCAGACCACCGATGTTCAACCGCTACAACCAGGCTGGCTTTGTTCACCTCTGCGACAGTTCCCGCGGCTGCATTCCCGAAACCATCGGCCAACACAATGGGTTCGCCAATAGTGAGCCGGCGAACGTGCACTGCGTGGTGGCCTTCGGCGCCTTCAAGGGTGAGGCAAGCGGCATCGGATACTTCGGCAAGTGCAGCGGGGTCAATCAGGAAGAACGGTGGCGTCACTTGTTACCGAATGCTTCCCGTAGTCGAGTAAAGATTCCGTTCTGACCCGGTTGCATTTGGCCCGTTGGGTGTTCTTCGCCACGGACTTTGGCAAGTTGCGTTAACAGTTCAGTTTGTTCAGGATCGAGTTTGGTTGGCGTCACCACATCGACGTGAACATGTAAGTCGCCGCGACCATTGCCTCGCAGGTGGGTAACCCCGCGCCCCCGCAGAGTTCGAACCGTGCCGGATTGCGTGCCGGCCTTGATCTCGATCGCTTCTGGGCCGTCCAGTGTTTCAAGCGTGATACCGGTGCCCAGTGCGGCAGCAGTCATCGGCAGCGTGACGGTGCAGTGCAAGTCGTCGCCGCGACGCTCAAACATCGGATCTGCCTTCTCGACAATCTCGACATATAGATCAGCTGCCGGTCCCGCACCTTGCCCGACCTCACCTTCACCGGTTAGTTGAATTCGGGTGCCGGTATCGACACCGGCAGGAACCTTCACGGTCAAAGTCCGACGGGTCCGCACCCGACCATCACCTGAGCACTCCGCACAGGGCTGGGTGATCAGGTCGCCGTAACCGCCACATTGAGGACATGGACGAGCAGTCATGACTTGACCAAGGAATGAGCGCTGGACTGTTTGCACTTCGCCGCGGCCCCGGCACATCGTGCAGGTAATTCTTTCAGCGCCAGCAGCGGCACCATTGCCGTGACAGGTGGGACAGGCAACTGCGGTATCAACCGTGATGTCACGCACCGTGCCGAATGCGGCCTCTCGTAAGTCGACCTCGAGGCGGATTAGCGCATCTTGGCCGCGGCGCTGGCGCGAGCGCGGTCCGCGGGACCCGCCGCCACCAAAGAAGGCATCCATGATGTCGCCGAAACCAAAACCACCAGCGAAGCCGCCGCCGCTTTGACCACCGCGCGGATCCCCGCCCAAGTCGTACATCTGGCGTTTTGATGGATCTGACAACACCTCATACGCCGCCGTGACGACTTTGAACTGCTCTTGGGTCGCGGGGTCGGGGTTCACATCTGGGTGCAGTTCCCGTGCCAATTTGCGATATGCGCGCTTGATTTCTTCACCGGTTGCATCACGCGAAACGCCAAGTGCGGCGTAATAATCCGTGGCCACGATCAGCGAAACCTGCGCTTCCTACTGAGGATCCATGACGCGACCGAGGTACCGCGCCACCGCTCTGACAGCCCCCATGGTGCCTGGGTAGTCCATCCGCGTCGGACCCACCACCCCCAATCGCGCAACCAAAGCGCCCGGGTTCCCATATCCAGCCGTGACCACCGAAGCCGTATTGAGGCCGTCGATGGTGTTCTCGTGTCCAATGGTTACTGACAATCCATCGGAATCAGCCGCCCTCTCACCAAGCAATCGAAGCAAGACCATCTGCTCTTCAAGCGCTTCCAGGACCGGCTCCAGGGTCTGCGGAAAGTCAGCTCCCGATCGGGCCAGGTGCGGGGTGCCACCTAGAACGACTCGTTCCTCGTGACGCTCTACAACCGTCTCTAACAATGTGGCCAATACAGCTGTGGCCGCTGCTCGATCTACACCTTGGAACTGGTTGGGCAGCTCGGCGACTCGATCGGCGACGTCGGTAAAGCGCTGACCGGTGACGGCCGTATTGAGAGAGGCATGCAAACGGCCCAACGACTCGTTATCGAGTCCTTCGGGCATGCTGACCACTCGTTGTTCGACGCGACCGCTGTCCGCGATCAAGACCAGCAAAAGGCGAGCGTGATCCAGTTGAACCAACTCGACGTGACGCACCGACGACAGGGTGAGCGACGGATACTGGACAACGGCGACTTGCTTGGTCAGTTGCGCGAGCAAACGAACAGTGCGACCCATGACGTCGTCGAGATCGATGGCTTGGTCCATAAATGAGTGAATTGCTCGACGCTCGGCTTGGCTGAGCGGGCGCACTTCGCCGAGGCGGTCAACGAAAAGCCGATAGCCCTTATCCGTGGGCACCCGACCTGCTGAGGTGTGCGGTTGAACGATCAGCCCGTCGTCCTCAAGGGCAGCCATGTCGTTGCGAATAGTGGCTGGACTGACTCCGAGTTGGTGCCGATCCGCGAGCGCCTTTGACCCAACCGGCTCTGAGGTATTGACGAAGTCCTCGACAATCGCCCGCAAAACCTCGAGCTTGCGGTCGTCCGACATGAATTCAGTCTAATCCTGCGGCAGGCAAGGGGTGGCCCACAAACCCTAGGCTGAGGAGGGTGAGCTCCCCAACACCCAGCCCGGACGCGTTGTCACGCCCCGAAACGCCACTTGAGCCCAAGAAGCGTCGCCACATTCCGACGTATATCCGGGTATTCATCGCGGGCTTGATCCTTTGGGGCGCCACTATTTTCGCCATCTGGTCAACTAAAGACACGACCCTGGTTCCGTCGGTGATCTTTATCGGAAGCTTCCTCGTTCCCGTCACGTTCGTGTTGTGGATCATCAAACGCGAGGAACAAACAGGCGCCGCTCGCGACGGAACCGAAAGCGCGCTGACTCCGCGACTCATCGTCGCTGCGTTTTTCGGGGCAGGGCTGGCAGGCGTAGTAATTGCAGCGATCCTCGAGACCTACTTGCTTGCCCACCACCCGCT
>JAHEXM010000351.1 GCA_023252115.1 Micrococcales bacterium
CCATACCGGGTGGGGATTGCATCAAGATCACCTGATTGGCGAGCTAGCTGGGATTCAGCACTTGGGCGGCTGCAGGCGAACTATCGACAAGGAATTCAGCGCAGCGAGTTGCTTCAGCAGTCTCGCCGATGGCATTGGCTGCCCTCGCCAGCGCTGCCAGTGCCCGCAGGAACCCCTGGTTGGGCTCGTGCTCCCACGGCACCGGGCCGTGACCCTTCCACCCATTTCGGCGCAAGGCGTCAAGTCCCCGGTGATACCCGGTTCGCGCAAACGCGTATGACTCAATTACCCGGCCTTCGACCCATGCTTGGTCTGCCAACACGGCCCACGCCAGGCAGCTGGTTGGAAAATCGGCAGCGACTTGAGCCGGATCCACCCCGGCTGCCAAGGCCTCGCGCGGGGCAGGTTCATCGGGGAGCAATGTAGGCGGCGGTCCACCGAGCAGGTCTTGTCCAGGTGTAGTCACGCGCCCATCTTGCACTAGCTGATTCAGCTTGGTTTGCGGGCAGTGAAGCGAAGCCGAACGTAGTCGGCAAACCAATTGCCATCGACGTCACACAGGGCAGGCCGCAGCAGTTCGACAGTGTCGGCAATGACTAGTTCCTGGCGCTCAGGCGGAACACCATGGTGATCCAAGAATCCCTGCCGAAACGTTCGCAACCAGCTCGCCATTCCGGATTCGAGAGGCGTCGGTCGCAAGATGAGTTCACCGGCAAAATCAATGAGTCCGCCGGCGGTGGCAATCCGGTCGTACTGCTGAACTGTCGGATAAAACTGCCCGGGAGAAGTACCCGGATAGCCGTGCTTCTCCATCGAAGCGCTTAGCGCGGTGAGTACAGCCGCGATATTTCCGAAGCCGCCCATCTCAACAACAAAGCGCCCACCTGGGCGCAGAGCTTTGACCACACCGCTGACTACGGCATCTGCGTCCAGCATCCAATGAAGGGCAGCATTGGAAAATACTGCGTCGAACTCTTCATCGAACTCAAGATGTTCGCCGCTGCCTAGTCGCGCATCAAGTCCACGACTCTGCGCGGTGCGGACCAGATCCGGGGAAGCATCAATCCCCACGACAGTTGCCCCGCGCTCCGCAATCACCTGCGTGAGCGCACCGTCTCCACACCCAAGATCCAGAATGTGTTCGCCGTGTTGTGGATTGAGCAAGTCAACAACTGGTGCGCCCAAAGCAGGTACGAACGAACCCACGTCGGTGTAGTGCCCAGCAACCCACGAACTCGTCGGGTTACTGGCGGCCGAACCTCGTTCCAACGGTGACATGGTTTGTACGGACCCCTCAGGGTGGGTAACTGCGTCTAGCGCTTGGTGCCAACCGAACGCAGGTCAGTGCAGGCTTCGACGACTCGGGCAGCCATGCCCTCTTCGGCCATCGCACCCCAACCACGTGGGTCGTACATCTTCTTGTTGCCAACTTCGCCATCGATTTTGAGCACACCCTCGTACTGGGTCAACATGTGGTTGACGACCGGGCGCGTGAACGCGTATTGGCAGTCAGTGTCGACGTTCATCTTCACCACGCCATAGTCCAAAGCTTCGTGGATCTCTTCCAGTGTCGATCCTGAACCGCCGTGGAATACCAGATCGAACGGGTCGGCTTTGTCGTACTTCTTGCCGACCACGGTCTGGATCTCCTTGAGAACCTCTGGACGAAGGTGAACGTTTCCGGGCTTGTAAACACCGTGCACGTTGCCGAATGTGGCTGCCACCAGGTAGCGGCCCTTCTCGCCAAGACCGAGGTTCTCGACAGTGAGCAAACCGTCTTCGGGTGTCGAGTAGAGCTTCGCATCGTGTTTGGCTTCAACACCATCTTCCTCGCCGCCAACGACACCGATCTCGATCTCGAGAATGATTTTGTTTGCCGCGGCTTGAGCAAGCAAGTCTTGAGCGATCTTGAGATTCTCGTGCAGTTCGACCGCAGAACCGTCCCACATGTGTGACTGGAAGAACGGCAGCTTGCCAGCGGCCGTGCGTTCACTGGCGTTGTCCAAGAGCGGACGCAGCCAGTCATCAAGTCGCGGGGGTGGGCAGTGGTCGGTGTGCAGGGCGACCGTGATCGGGTAGTTCTGCGCAACGACGTGCGCGTACTCGGCCAATGCCAGAGCGCCAGAGACATAGTTCTTGACCTTCGGGCCCGAGGCGTAAGCACAGCCTCCCCACGAGAACTGGATGATGCCGTCGGACTCTGCATCCGTGAAACCCTGCAGCGCTGCGTTCAAGGTCTGCGAGGACGAAACATTGATCGCCGGGTAAGCGAACTTGTTGGCCTTTGCTCGGTCGAGCATCTCGGCGTAGACCTCGGGGGTTGCAATAGGCATTGCGCTGTCTCCTCAGTTGAAATCGATGTCCGTCGTCATCCTGGCAGCCCCGAGCGCCTCGGCGCATGCCGTCGCACCCAAGCGGAGCACCGCTGCGCGGAAAGAGCTAGGGCACTTGCTAGGGAACCGCCAATTCAACAGTGAAATTGTCCCCAGCACTCAGTTGCTGAGCGGTCCGTCCGTTGAGAGAAGTCTTCGCCGTAACGACCTCCGTGGGGACGCTTGAGCCGGTATCGGTGCCGTTACCCAATTGCCCAAATCCATTGGCCCCCCAGCAATACGCCCGCCCGGCACTGGTCCATGCACAGGTGTGAAAGCCGCCCGAGGTCACGAACAGGAATGGGGCCCCGCTGATCCCGTTTTGGGTACTTACCGCGACCGGCTTCAACTGATCGGTCGTATTTCCGTTGCCGACCTGCCCCTGGCTGTTGCCTCCCCAGCAAGCGACTCCTGCAGTTCGCGTCACGGCACAAGCGTGGCTTGCTCCGACCGAGATCGCCGCGACCTTTGTTGTGCCCAAAACACCCGAGCCTGCCACCGCAGTGGGCGTCGAAGAGCTCTGCATATTCCCGTTACCCAGCTGGCCACGCGAATTGTCACCCCAGCAGTAGGCAG
>JAHEXM010000352.1 GCA_023252115.1 Micrococcales bacterium
CGCAAGCACTGGCACGTATGCATTCACTTGTAGCCGCTGGAATTGTTCCGAAAGACGAACTGGGGCGACCACGCTCGAACGACGACGTCGACGATCCGTTGCGAATTAAGTCAGTTGTTCCGTATTCGCAGGTGGCAGGACGACTCTCTGCAATGTCGCAAGCGATAACTCGGTCCAGCGGAATTCCGGCGATCGTTGAAGCTGGGCTCGTGCACGGCGAATTGCTTTCCTTGCGTCCCTTCGGATGGGGGAGTGGGCCGATAGCCCGGGCGGCGATGCGGCTCGTGATGGCTCACCGCGGACTGGACCCCGATCTGTTGGTAATGACGAACGTTGGATTCACTAATTTGGGTCGGCCCGCTTATGTTGAAGCCGTCCGCGAATATGCGACCGGTTCACCAGAAGGCACGGCGCGATGGCTGCGCTTATGTGCAGACGCGATTGGACTTGGCGCCGGCGAGAGTGTCGCTGAACTGACCGCGATTGGGTGAACATCGGCGCGTCGTTAGCCGCGATGGGTGACGCGGGACTATCGACCCTACCCATCAATGTCAGATGCGATGTAGAACATAAATGTGAAACAACCTCAGTGGTTGTGAACACCGGGCTTGGTACCCACGCGGCGCCGGACCCACGTTTGGGTGACGGCTCTACGGAGCCAGTGGAACGCACGCTTGATCACCGGACCCGGTGTGTTGAAGCACCCCCGTGTAACCGCGGGGGTGCTTCTCTTTGTCGCTTACTTTCTGGTTCGCGAGCGGGCGTACCAAGCAGCACCAAGTGCGACAGCCCCAGCTGCCGCGCCCGCGGCAGCGCGGCGTTGGTCGCGGCTGCGTTCCTTCATGGCGACTGGTTTTTCGAAGTCAAGCACCGGCCACACCCGCTCTTTTGCGACAGCTCGCAATTCTTTGTCGGGATTGGTCGCGATTGGATGACCGACAATTTCGAGCATAGGCAGATCCGTTATCGAATCGGTATACGCGTAACTCGCAGCCAGGTCATATCCCTCATCTTCGGATAGTTGTTGCATCGCGTCGGCTTTGCCTTGTCCGTAGGCGTAGAACAGAATCTCGCCGGTGTATTTGCCGTCGACCACTTCGACTTGAGTTCCGATTGCACGATCAGCACCCAAGTCTTCGCAAATCGGTTCGATGACTTCGGTTCCCGATGACGAAATCACGATGACGTCACGTCCCGCTGCGTGATGTTCATCGAAGAGGACGAGCGCTTCGTCGTAGATGATCGGATCAATCACGGCGCTGAGTCCTTCGCGAACAATGGCCTTGACCTGGTCGACCGGCCAACCTTTGACTAGGGCCGACATATAGGCACGCATGGCATCCATTTGCTGTTCATCTGCTCCGCTAACCAGATACACAAACTGTCCATAGGCACTCTTGAGGACGTCTCGGCGGCCGAGCAATCCACCGTCGTATAACGGCTTGGCGTAGGCCAGCGTGCTGGATTTGGCCAGAATCGTCTTGTCGAGGTCAAAGAATGCGGCAGCCTTGGTCATGGTCCGAGAATCCTATGGATGATCGAGGGTGGCCTGCCGTACAGCGCAACTTTCGGACGACCGGCTGATGAATGTTCGGACGACTCGCCCAACCGAGTGAACCCATTTCGTTGCCTTCGGCCTCTTTACCGGCAATGATTGAGGTGCTCGGTCACGTACCGGCTCTGTCGACGAATCCCCCCCTCGTCGGCACGAAGGCCCCCGCTCCCCCCAGCGGGGGTCTTCTACGTTCTGGAAGCGACGCCCAGGCGACGTCCAGGCGACGTCCCGGCACTGGTTTTCCACACCGCCCGGTGCGCGTGAGTTGTCCACTACCGCCGGCTCCGTCTCGATCACAGCTCTCCGCATCCTTCAGCGTTGGCAGCAACCAGATTCGCAATTGCACCTGCCAGGAGGATTCGTGCCGAGCGAAAGTCAGGCCCGCCCGCGGCCGTTAATTGCGACCGACGACGTCGACCTGCTCGATGACCTGTTGCGGTTGAGCGCAGCCGCTCAAGTCGAGCCAGACATCGCCACGTCGCTGGCGGCAACACGCGCGCGATGGTCAACGGCTCCAATCGTGATTGTGGGCATCGATGTTGCGCAGGCACTTTCGAACGCGCAAGTCCCGCGTCGTGCATCGGTCATCGTCGCAACGCAAGACGGCGACGATGCATCGGTGTGGCAGCTGGCTGTGTCGATCGGCGCCGAATCTGTCGTGGTGCTGCCCGGCGACGAAACGGAACTGGTCGATCGGTTTGCCGAAATGGCGGAGGCCAGTGCAGTGCCAGGCGAAGTGTTGAGCGTTGTAGGTGCACGCGGTGGCGCTGGTGCATCTTCTTTTGCTGCAGCGTTGGCAACTACTTCAGTTGCCAATGGTTTGCAAACGTCCGCCGTTGATCTGGATCCGCTGGGACCAGGACTGGGTCTCATGCTCGGTGCGAACGGGACCGAGGGTTTGCATTGGTCAGATGTGGGTCGCACTCGTGGGCGGGTTCCCTCGGGAGCATTGACGACTGGCCTGCCAAATGTGAACGGTGTTGCTGTGCTCGGTTGGGGGCCCACGATCAGTGAGACGCCTTGGCCCGGGTCCGCAGGCGCTGCTATCGATGCAATGCGACGGGCATCGGATCTGGTCGTTGTTGATCTTGCGCGCTCACCGTCTGATTTGGCAGGCGAGGCATTGAGTCGCACGCGGGCCGTACTCCTGGTGGTGCCACGCGACATTAGGGCAATCGCGGCTGCATCACGGCTACTGCGTTTGCCGATGTTCGATGGGGCAGATGTCCGACTCGTGATCCGCGGTCCCGCGCCCGGAGGAATAACGGCAGAGGAGGTTCAGTCAGCAATTGGCTTGCCGGTCGTGGTCGACATGGCGGCTAGTTCCGGCCTTGACCGTGATCTCGAATCAGGCATTGCTCCGGCAACCGGAGGGCGCGGGCCGATGGCGAA
>JAHEXM010000353.1 GCA_023252115.1 Micrococcales bacterium
GGCTTGCTGGCGTTCGTACTTGGCCCGCGCCACCTCGCGCGCGCGCTTATTGCCGGCCACGCCAGGCTCCTTTCACCGATTCGGATGCTGCACTTCTTCCCGTGCGGGAGTGTAGGTGGCCGAGCCATCGACTTGCGCCGATACCCTCATCCGACAAGGGTTACGGGCCAATTCTCGCCGGGAGGAACGCAATGTTGATCGTTGGTTTTCCGGCGGGCCCGTGGGCGACGAATTGCTTTGTCGTTGCTCCCGGTCCTAACTCGGAATGCATCATCATCGATCCCGGCAAAGATGTTGTGCCCGGAATCGACGATATTTTGCGTGAGCACAACCTTGAGCCAGCTGCTGTGGTCTTGAGTCACGGTCATCTCGATCACATGTGGTCGGTGCTTCCTGTGTGCGGGTCTCACCACATCCCGGCCTATATCCACCCAGACGATCGCAAGCTCTTGGCCGATCCGATGCTTGGCATTTCGGGCGAGACGAAGGCTGCTTTCGAGTCGATGACCGGTGAGCGCCTCCAATTCTCCGAACCCGATGATGTGCAGGAACTTGTTGACGGATCGAAGCTCGATCTTGCGGGTGTGCAATTCACGGTCGACCATGCGCCGGGACACACTCCGGGATCGACGGCATTTCGGCTGGATGCCAATGCGGCCGACCCGCCAGTGATGTTCAGTGGAGACTTGCTCTTTGAAGGGTCCATCGGACGCACCGATCTTCCTGGTGGCAGCTTGTCGCAGATGCGCGAGTCCCTCAAACGAGTGGTGATTCCACTCGATGATGAAACAGTTGTTTTGCCTGGGCACGGCGGCGCGACAACTATTGGAAAAGAACGTCTCACCAATCCGTACCTTGCTGAGTTCAATTCCCCGGCTGCACCAACCAAGGGACTTTGAGTGGCTGGCCTATTCGCATCGCCAAAAGGAGTCGCGGAATATGTGCCGCCCGACTCGGAGCGATTCCTAGCGGTCCGCATCGCCCTGAGTGCACCTGCGCGCCGTGCGGGTTATGGATACATCGAACTCCCGATCTTTGAAGACACGGCATTGTTTGTTCGTGGCGTGGGCGAAAGCACCGACGTCGTTGGCAAAGAGATGTACACCTTCACTGACCGCGGTGATCGATCGCTCACGTTGCGACCCGAGGGCACTGCCAGTGTTGTTCGCGCGGCAATTGAGCACGGTGTTCTGCAGGGCACTCTGCCGGTCAAGCTGTGGTACGCCGGA
Organism: Micrococcales bacterium; assembly: GCA_023252115.1. Taxonomy (GTDB): domain Bacteria; phylum Actinomycetota; class Actinomycetes; order S36-B12; family UBA10799; genus JAHEXM01. The sequence goes on from JAHEXM010000353.1 coordinate 1,230, forward strand.
CCCTTCTTCCGAGCTGAACGACCACAGCAGGGTCGCTATCGCCAGTTCCAGCAAGTAGGTATTGAGGCACTGGGCGTGAACGATCCGGCTCTTGACGCCGAGACGATTGCACTTGCAGATGAGGCGCTGCGGTCGCTCGGCCTATCGAACTTCCGCATCCTGCTCAACTGTCTGGGAGACGCCGAGAGTCGTCCCGGATATCGCGAGAAGTTGTTGACCTTCCTTCGCGGACTCGACCTCGACGAGGCAACTCAGGCTCGTGCTGAAGCGAATCCACTGCGAGTGCTGGACGATAAGCGACCGCAAGTGCAAAGGCAACTAGCCGATGCGCCGCTCATCGTCGATTCACTCTCGGACTCTGCCGCGCAACATCACCAACAGGTACGGGCCTATCTAAACGATCTTGGCATCGCGTTTGAAGATGCCCCGAAACTAGTTCGTGGGTTGGACTACTACACCGGAACCACATTTGAGGTGGTTCACGACGGACTCGGCGCGCAATCGGCCATCGGCGGTGGAGGCAGCTACGACAGCCTTATCGGTGATCTCGGTGGCCCTGACCTCCCCGGTATTGGTTTCGCGCTTGGTGTAGATCGGACTCTTCTCGCGTGCGATGCCGAGGGCATTGACCTTGGGGCTCACCCGTCGTGTGACGTCTTTCTCGTGCCCCTCGGTGTGGGTGCGAAACAGGTGTTGGTCAAGTTGGCGGCGGAACTTCGGATGGCGGGCATTCGAGTTGATATGGCCTTCGGTGACCGCGGAATGAAGGGTGCGATGCGCGCAGCCGATCGAGCAGGCGCCAGAATTGCTCTGTTGGTGGGCGATCGTGAGATCTCGTCGGGCGTGGCCACGGTCAAGGATCTTGCGACAAGCGAGCAAGTAGAAGTGTCCGCTGATTCGTTGGTCGATTTCATTCAGGAGAAGCTTCGATGATGCGTACGCGTGATGCCGGAAGCCTGCGCTCCGGTGATATCGGAACCGAAGTGACACTTGCTGGCTGGATCGCGCGTCGGCGTGACCATGGTGGCGTCGCATTTTGCGACTTACGCGATGCCTCCGGTACGGCGCAGGTAGTCATCCGTCTTGATGACGTTGTGCATGAGTTACGTCCCGAATCATGTGTGCAGGTGGTTGGCGAAGTTCAACGTCGACCCGAGGGGAACGAGAACGCCGACATCACCACTGGCGAAATTGAGGTTATTGCCGAGCGCATTGAAGTCTTGAGCGAAGCTGAACCACTGCCATTCGGGGTCGATGAGTACACCGAGGTTGGTGAGGAAGCGCGGCTGCGTTGGCGGTATTTGGATCTGCGTAGAGCGGGTCCGGCGACCATTTTGCGAATGCGTAGTGAAGTGAACCGGATGGCGCGCAAGGTCTTAAACGAGAGGGGATTCATCGAGGTCGAGACGCCAACACTGACGCGGTCCACTCCCGAGGGTGCGCGTGACTTCTTGGTTCCGGCTCGATTGCATCCAGGCAGTTGGTACGCGTTGCCTCAGTCGCCTCAACTCTTCAAGCAACTGTTGATGGTGGCCGGGCTTGAGAAATACTTCCAAATAGCTCGTTGCTACCGCGACGAAGACTTTCGGGCCGACCGACAGCCCGAGTTCACTCAACTCGATATTGAAATGAGTTTTGTTGAACAACAAGATGTCATTGCTATTGGCGAAGCCGTTATTCGTGCGCAGTGGCAGGGAGTGCTCGGTTACGA
>JAHEXM010000354.1 GCA_023252115.1 Micrococcales bacterium
CGTCATGTCACACCTCCATCACGTTCTAGTTGTCGCCTATGAACAACACGTATTTGATCTGGTTGTTGACAATGTTGACGAGATCTAAGTTGGGCCGATCAGCGGTGGTCACACTGAAGTGAGGTGAGGATCCTTGCCCATTGGTCAGCGTCCCGGTATCGGTGGAAATCTCGGTGCCAGTCGAGTCACCCTGCGCAAATGTCAACGAAAATTTCTGCCCTTGACACAACGCTGCAACGTTGGTCAATGCAATGTTGTTGATCTCGTACTGATTCGCAGCCGAGCGATAGGCGTAGGTCGGGGTGACTCCGATCGTGCCGCTGCAGTCCGTTGCTCCACTTGCCGTTCCGACTAGCTTGACCGTCAAATTGCCGAGAGTCGACGCAGAAGCAACTTGCAGGGTGGCCGCGACCAGCAAAAGGCACACCACAAGGATGCCCAGTCGCCGTCCATTCAGATCGATGCGCACAAGACCATTATGTTCCCGTTTGGCCTTTGTGCTCGCTGACTGCTCCGGCTCACTCATAGATCACCAACGTGACCTGTTTCGCCGACGCTGCATTCAGCACGGGACTTAGTGACAGCGCGAATGAAGTCGTATTAGGGACTGTTCCGCTGAAGCTTTGGATGGCGGTTCCTGCGCCATCGGCGATCACGAACTTGTACGACTTTCCGCGGCACGTGGTGCCGTACGCGCCGATCGTGACCGTGTCGACTGTGTATGTGGGCGAAGCTCCGGCGACATATGCCGCCCCGTTCCACACCACCGTTATTTGGCCACTAGTCAAACAAGCTGCGGTGATTTGAGTCGAGGTCCCCAGCCCGCTGGGCGTTACCGTCCCCAAACCAGCCGCAGATGCCCCCACCGCCGACATTGCTAGGAGTCCCGCCAATATCGCGATCAAAATGCGCAACCGATATCGCGACAACCACTGCGGGACTTTCATTGACATCTTCATTGTTCGACCGATCGTGGTGCTGGGACATCAGTCGGTTCAACCGGGGCGTCTTCACCTGGGTCAGCAATAGCGCCTTTCTCCGGTTCACTCTCCGGATCACTATCCGGATCGCCATCGGCGTCTTCATCGTACTTTGCATCTTCCGGATCGCGCTTTGGCCAAAACATGGCTGCGACCATTAGCCCGGCAATAACTGCAAGAAAAATGGGTGATCGCAGGATCAACAGGTAACGAGCACCCTGCGGAATCATGAAGTCGACTTTGCCTTGAATCCACGAGGGCTGCACTTCCCACGGGTCGGTGAACTCCTTGTTGTCGCCTTTGGTCAAGAAATTGCCATCGTCGAGCTTACGAACCAGGCGGTGAACGACTCGTCCGGTCGCAGGCCCATCGTGAACTTGATAAACAACGATGTCGCCGACGTTATATCCGCTGTACGACTTGATAGCTACTGCAACGTCGCCCGTGTGGTACTTGGGCTCCATCGAGGTACCAGCGACAATCGCCCACGTCACCGGGCCACCCCATTGCTGCGGCCACACAATAAAAAGGGCAATGACAGTGAAGAGGATCGAAAAAACAATGCGGAGCACGCGAAGGACCGGATTTCGATGCTTCTTTTTGGGCTCTACGCTCGGCGGTGTAGCAAGCTCGCTGGCCGTGTCGGTACTCATGACTGGCTACCTGGGATTCGGTATCTCATCGTCATGACCGCCCTGCCTGCCTGTGCATGCGACCAAGCACACCACGTTCCGACTATCTGTTGTCGATCGTGATCATTGCCAATCGGATGCACTCCCTAAAAGTATTCGTGTCGGCTCGAGCCGACCCGCTGACCTGGCGGGCGGGAGTTCCCGCCAGGTCAGTTGATCGATCAGGTGTTGTAAATCGTGACAGTGACCGATGTGGCTTGAGCCGAGTCAAACGCCGTGATTCCGGTGACGTTTGTCGTGGCCGAAGCCGCAGTGGTCGTGCCCGATCCTTCACCTAAGGACGCACCAGAGGTCCCTCCAACAGTGACCTTGTACGTCTTGCCTTGGCAGGCTGCGGCAATTCCGCCGAGCTGCAAACCGGTGGTGGTGTACGTCGGCGTGCTGCCAGCGCCACCTGCTGCTGAATACGTCGGTGCGACGTTCCAAGCAACCGTGAGTGACCCTGACTGGCAACCGGACACCGATGCGGTGCTGGTTCCCAATCCGGACGGCGTAATCGATCCCAAGCTCGCTGCAGATGCGGCAACCGCACCTGTGGCGACCACGCCTGCACCCAGAGCCAAAAGTACCTTGTTACCTGCGATTGATTTCGAAATCTTCATTGTCTCTCCCGTTGCCTAGTTGATCGATCAGGTGTTGTAAATCGTGACCGTTACTGATGTCGCTCGCGCTGAATCAAATGCCGTGATGCCGGTGACGTTGGTCGTCGTTGACGAAGCAGTCGTTGTTCCCGACCCTTCACCGAGTGAGACACCGGCAGCGGCACCAACGGTCACCTTGTAGCTCTTGCCTTGGCAAGCAGCTGCGATACCTCCGAGTTGCAGACCCGTCGTGGTGTAGGTCGGCGTGCTACCAGCGCCACCAGCCGCCGAATACGTCGGTGCGACGTTCCACGCAACAGTCAGCGATCCCGACTGGCAACCAGACACCGAAGCGGTGCTGGTTCCCAATCCAGATGGCGTAATCGAGCCGAGGCTCGCGGCTGATGCCGCGACGGCACCAGTTGCCACAACACCAGCACCAAGTGCCAGCAGCACTTTGTTGCTAGCGAGCGACTTCCTTGAACTCTTCATTGTGTGCTCCCGAGTTTGATGAATGCCAGAACTACGTCAGCGGACTACGTGTTGTAGATCGTGACCGTGACTGACTGAGCGAGAGCTGAATCGATGGGTGTTGAGAATGTCGCCGTGGTGTTGGCCGACGCGGCCGTCGAGCCGGTTGCTTCAGAGAGCGTTGCTCCAGAAGTCCCACCAACGGCAGCATTCG
>JAHEXM010000355.1 GCA_023252115.1 Micrococcales bacterium
TGCGCTCGACGTATCGACGTGCTGGGCGCGCAGTGCGGCGACTTGAACGCTCCCTGCTGGTCTCAGCCTCGGTGGTATCCACATCTGACTCCGCGCGCTGAGAGCTGCGGTGCGAGGCTTTGACTGCGTCACGGCGTTGGATACGCGCTGCCGCAACTGTCGAGGTACTCGCCTGCTGCCTGGCGGCATACCAAAAGAGCCCGGTAGCGAATGGGGCGAGAAAAGCCAAGAAAACGGGCAGCACGCCCATGAAGCCAAGAATCACACTCACGATGCTGAGACCAATGAGTGCTTGCTGAACCTGCTTGCGTCGGCGCGCAGCCTTTTCGCGCGCGATGGTGCGCGAGCGGGTTAGTCGAACTGTGCGAAGTAGATCTTCTTCTTCACCGCCAACAAACGGGTCGGTTCCGTGGTCCAAATGATCATCAATAGCTGACCGGCCTGTAGTCGCCGGTGCTGTCGAATCGTGAACTCGAGAACGGGCTCCGGCGACCACGACGTCCATCTCGTGCGGGGCACGACTCACGCCTCGCGCAGTGCGACGGCGCTCCAACGTCCGCATGGCGCGGTGGAAAGTCAGTGAGGTGCGTTGCTCGGCGTGCTTGTCGTGACGGCGAAGCCACTGCGGAACGAGTACGACGGCCCAAAGAGCGATTACTGCTGCGTAGACGAGGCCGGTTAGCACGCCATTACATTAGAAGAGCGCGACCGTTTCATCGCCTGATTCGCCTCGGTATGTCGGGAATAACTCAACTAATTTTGGCTCGCGACGACTTCCATCGATTCAGAAGTCCCTCTGGCACCTCATCAACGGTCAACGCGAACGAAAGATGATCACGCCACCCACCTGAAATATGCAGGTACCGCTCGCGCAGACCTTCGTACCTGAAACCTAGTTTTTCGACCACGCGTCGGCTGGAGACGTTCTCGGGTCTGATGTTGACCTCGACGCGATGAAGGTCCAGGGCTGTCCAGCAGTGGTCAACGCCCAATGCCAGTGCTGTCGGCACGATCCCCTGACCAGCGAGCTCACGGTCAATCCAATATCCGGCATATGCGGAACGAATCGAGCCCAGCGCAATACCGCCGAAGGTCACCTGCCCTACCAAGAGGCCGTCGTAGGTGATCAACCATGGAACCGAGTGGCCCGCCCGGGCCTCGCGTCGAAGTTGACGAACCATTGCCGAGTAGCTCGGCGGCAGGTCGGTCGAGCCCAAGGGTGAGGTCGCTTCCCATTCGATCAGCCAGTCGTAGTTGCGGTTACGTACCGCGCGCCATTGGGCAGCGTCGCGTTGGCGGATAGGCCGAAGCCCGACCCGCCCATCAGAAAGCGTGGCTAGCCACGGGTTCATTCACGGTCCAACCGAATCACTGAAACCAAGTCGCCGGTAGCTTGCTGCGTTACGTCTTCGGTCACGATGATCAGTGCATTGGCCTGGGCGATTTCGATTGTCGATGTCGACGGTCCCGCGGGTAAGGGTGACACCGAAAAGCCAGAGTCCGTCTTGGCCAGTTGGGCAGCAACAAACGTGCGGACACCGCTAGTGGTCGATAAATCCCCTGTCAAAGTCGCCCGAACTACCGGCCGAAAGAGTTCGGAATAACCAAGCAACCTGCGAATAACAGGACGTACGAAGACTTCGAATTCGACCAAGGCAGCAGCCGGGTCTCCCGGCAATGCAAATACCGGAACTCGATCAGCGCCGAGCACCCCGGCGCCAACCATTCGACCTGGTTCTACCGCAGTGCGCGAGAAATCGAAGGTGCCGCTGGCATTGAGCACTTGATCAGTTGGTCCGCCTGGTGCCAAACCGCCAGTAACGACAATGACGTCAGCTCGAACGAGCTGATCAGCGATCATCGACGACAGCGCCTGCGCATCATCGGCAACTGGACCGCCTCGGTACGGCTGGCCACCCGCACCGGCGATCGCCGACATCAGACTCACTGAATTGACGTCGTGCACCAGTCCCGGTTCCAGCGGCGCACCCGGTTCAACGAGTTCGCTGCCGGTAGTGATGACAACCACGCGCGGCTTGGGATGGACTAAGACTGTTGCACGGCCTGCAGTGACTGCAATGCCAACTGCGCGCTCGGTAAGAACAGCTCCGGCGGGCAAGATCACACTCTCGACCTGGGCGTCAGTGCCCCGAGTGCGAATGCTTTGCCCAACGGAAACCGGCTGGTAGGTCAAAACACTGGTCGATCCGCCATCAGTACTGTCGATCGCCACTACAGCATCCGCGCCTGCCGGCACCATGGCACCTGACTGCACTCGAATCGCCGTGCCCGAAGCTATTTCGGCCGATGAACGAAACCCGGCTGGCACCGAATCAATGACGTTCAACTCGACGGGCGCATTCGGTTCGGCCTGACGTAGGTCGACCGATGCGACTGCGTACCCGGAGGTCGCAACAGTGTCGAAAGATGGAATCGGGTGACGCGCAGTGATGTCTTCGGCTAGTACGCAACCCCGAACTTCCGCCAGCGAAACCTCCAGTGGCGGCAATGGTGCAAGCGGCCCAAGGGTTAGCTGGAGTTGCTCTTCGACAGTGCGCATTCTCTATCCCTCTTTGCTGGATTTGCTGCTGGATTTACTCGGAGGCCGAACCGCTAAAGCGCCTGAAACGCTGCGGATGCAACGTATTCGGCTAACCATTCGCGTATGTCTGGCCCTAAGTCGTCGCGCTCACACGCAAGTTGCACGCAGGCTTGCAGGTACGACAACTTGTCACCCGTGTCGTACCTACGCCCACGAAAAATGACGCCATGCACACCGCCGCCTTGCGCGGCCGGTGCACTTGCCAACTCCTGCAACGCATCGGTGAGTTGGATCTCGTTGCCGCGACCTGGCTTGGTGCGGGCCAACGTGTCAAAAACTGCCGGGTTAATCACGTAACGACCAATGACAATGTAGTTGCTCGGCTCTTCACCCCGC
>JAHEXM010000356.1 GCA_023252115.1 Micrococcales bacterium
GGTGAATCAGGAACCGTTGTCACGCTGGCATATCCCAAACAGCAGCGCCAAGTTGCATCATTGACTGGACGCGCGGGAGTTCACCCAACGGTTGTTCGGATCAAGCCGCTCGATGCTGGTCTAGTCGACGTCACCGGTGCGCGCGAGCCATCCGGTGTCGCCTGGATTGCCCCGCCAGCACCCCGTGAACGCAATGCACGTTCGGGTGGGGGCCGGCGCCGCTCGGGTCCGCCGAAGCGAAGCGGTAAAAGTAGTGGCAACCGCAGCAACCGGCCGACGGCTGCGCGTGCAACCTCAACTCAAGCGCAACCAACACGCTCAGCCTCAAATCGTGGAGCCTCAACACAGTCAACCTCCGCTCGGCCGACATCCACGCGCGGAACATCCACCCGCGGAACATCCACCCGCGGAACATCCACCCGCGGGACCTCCACTCGCGGAACATCCACCCGAACTAAGAAAGCCCGCCACAAGGGCCGTTAACCACCTGCAAAGTGGAACTTTGCAGTCGTAGTCGATACACCATGTTCCACCTTGCAGAGGCTGGGCGGGGCGCAGAGCTGGCGTCCGCTCAATTGCTTCACCTGCGCGATTTGTGATCGACTGACCCAACCGTTCTCGTAATTGTCTGGTTGGGACGCCAATGCACTCCAAGGGCCTTGCTGTGACCGCAGCCTTTGTTTGCCTGGTCCTTGGTGTCAGTACGGCCTGCAGCGGTGGAACGGATACGAGTCAAACCACCCGGAACAATCTCAAAGCGCTGTGGTATTCAAACGAGGGCGGAAACGTGACGGGCGGCATTACGCCAGTCACCGCGTCAACAACCATCAGCAAGCAACCAACCGGATACAGCGTTGACCTCTCGGGTTTCACCTCGGCCGGTACCGGTGCGATTTGGAATTCAGCCGCGTCGAGTGCGGCAGCAGTTGCAACTTTGAACTCAGGGCTCGATCCACGAACCGTGTCGGTGAAGTTCGATGTCAATGAGCAGATTGATGGGCCCTCGGCCGGAGGACTTATGGGCACTGGAGTCACAGCCGATATCAACAAAGCAACCGTGAAACCCGATACGACAATGACAGGTTCAATCACGCCAGACGGTGCGTTAGGGCCGGTCGGCGGCATCCCAGAAAAGATTCGTGCAGCCAAAGCGAATGGCATTAATCAAGTACTTATCCCAACGGGCCAGACCGAGACGTGGGATCCGCGCACCCAAGCGAAAGTCAATGTCGTCGAACTAGGGAAACAAATAGGGGTTGAAGTTCGGGAAGTCCCCTCGATTCAGCAGGCCTACCCGCTACTCGTTGGTCCGCCGCCCAGAGTCCCCGCTGCTGATCCTGGTCCTTGGAATCCTGCGCTCATAGCGGTTCTGACCGAAGCTACGAACTCGGTAATCGTCAGATTGGCTGCCGCCGTCAAAGCACTTCCAAAGAATGCGCCCGCAAGCGTCAAGAAAGAAGCTGCTTCCGCAAGTCATGCAATCGCTTCTGCAAAGAGCCTTGCTGCCAAGGGTGACATCACATCGGCATACAACATTGCCTCGCGCGAAGAACAAGATCTGCGGGCAGCCACGGCAGTTGCGGCCATGACCCATGCCATCGCAAAGAGTGGTGTAACGGCGGCTACCTCGGCATTCAATATGCGGGCAGATCAACTCACGACGTCTATCGAATCAGCCATCACGACCGATGCACAAACTCCAACTCAATTCACCGAGCAATTAGTAGGTTTGCCCGACGCACTTGCGTGGGGAACTGATGCCGCAACCGCAGTCAAAGCGGCACGCGAACAAGTAAATAAGGCAGCAGGATCGGCCGATGTCCTTCAAGCAGCAGCCGACGAAATCGCGCGCGCCGAATATGACTCCACTGAATATTTACAGGTCGCGATCAAGGCAGTAAAGGTAGTTGGCAGCAAACCAATCAACGAGATCGCCAATGAACTCGCTTACCTTGCGTCGTACGCGCGTTTCATCAGCCAGGCAGCGCAAGCAAATCTGGAGTACTTCCAGAGTTTGACCGCCGGCAAGCGATCAGCGACTGATTACGACGTGGCGATAGCAACAGAGGCAGCCAACCGGCTCAACGAATTGGCAAAGGGCGTGCAGTCAGGAGACCAACCAGCAACGCTAAAGGCAATCTCGGCGGCGATCTCGTCTTTCATCGCTACCTCGCTGTTGATTCAAACGGTAGAGATCAGCACTTCAGGCACACCAGCCTTGTCCAAACCCGGGCAATTTAATGCAAAAACGATTGTCGAGGATCAGCGTTTCCTTGAACAGGTGAATGTGGCCAATACCGGAAACGAAACCCAAGCCACCTACCTCGCTGCGCAAAAGGCTGATTCGTCATACATGGCCTGGAGCAATCAATGGGGGCGAATTATTGCGTTGGGTTCAAGCGATAGTCCGGTCGGAGATGCCCTGCTGCAAGAGGGTCTGTCCTATCAGTGGTTTGCCAACGTACAGGGCAAGATGCTTTTTTCAATCCTAAGTAACAACGCTTAGCAACCAACTTGCGTTATCGAACGGCCTAACTTGCGCCCGATCCATTGGCAACATGCCCTAGATGAGCCTCATATAGAGGTATGGCTCGACGAACGCCTCGAGGAGTGCTCACGCTTGCTGGCGTGAGTTGCTCGGCATTCCTTGCCCTGGGTGCACTGTCGGTCGTACCTGCCGGGGCGGCTTCGGCAACTCCACGAGCAGCAGTCGGACCTGCCTACACTTTTCTGAATCCTCCGGACGGAACTGATCCGACATTTGTCACTCGATGGAATCCATGCGCTCCGATCAGAGTCGGAGTCGACACTGCATATCTGAAGACCCGCGGAATCAAGGTCAAGAAAGAAGTCGCGCGCATCAGAAGTGTTGTGCGTGAAGCCGCGAAAGTCTCGGGTTACTCGATGGTGTTCAAAGGCCGCGTCGACAATCAG
>JAHEXM010000357.1 GCA_023252115.1 Micrococcales bacterium
TCGCAGAATACGTCGAATCCAACTTCAGCCGCTGCACCAAAGAAACCATCGTCAACACCTTGAGGGTGGAGGCTGGCGGGTATTGATGCTGGGCATCTTTCGAAGCCAAAATATTGCCGCTATCGGCGTCGAGAACGATCCAGGACGACGCTGGCACGGGTGGAGGACGCGGAACGGTGGCGCTTGAGTTGTACTCGATCAGACTGGAATGGCTCACGTAGGCCGATGCGGGTGGGGTGGCAGTAACCGGGGAGATCAGCACAAGCGACAGGGCACCCGTAACGGCGACGCCGACTTTCCGGACCCAGGGCACATGGGATGCTACTTCGCATTGGTCGCGGAACTCGGGCACCGAATGCTCGTGTCGCCCATGTGTCAAAACGACGTTAGACAGCCGAAGGACGGTGCAGACCTATGAAGACAATGACGTGCAAGCAAATGGGCGGGCCATGTGATCACCCGAACACTGGGAAGACAGCCGACGAGGTAATCAAGTCGCAAGATAAGCATTTGAAGGATGCGGCCGCCAGTGGCGATGAATCTCATGAAAGCGCCGCGAAGGCCATGAAGGGTCGGTGGAAAAATCCCATTTCGGGCATGGGCTGGTATCGGCAAATGAAACGTGACTTTGCCGCCCTACCCGAGGACTGAAGACTCGGCTCCATGGCCCCCGCGGGTTGCGTTACAGCGAGACCCTTGAAGTGATTACCTGAGAGATACGGGTCCCTGCACCATTTTCAATCCAGAGGTCCACGATTGGCCATTGCGTGGAAAGTCGTTGAGCGAACGCGCTATCGGTAATAGCGACCTTCTTCGTTTCACCTGTCGCCCCGAATTTGTTTTCCATCACGAGAGTTGAACCACCGGGAACGTTACGCAGGTTTCCAGCCAAATATATGAACGTACCTTCGGCGTCCCGGCGCACTTCGTGATTCGTAACGCCGACAGCCGGTCGAGAGATTCCGGTTTGGGCCTGAAAGATTCCACTATCGGTAGCCACGTTCATGCGAACCATGTTGGCGTTTCCGATCTTCTGAGAATCAAGAACAATGTTGAAGGTTCCCGACGACACCTTGGCCTTCAGCGTTTCGGTTGGCTGCGAGCCGTTCTCGTATAGCTCGAAATTCACCGGCCCAAGGATCTCTGCACCATCCAGCGTGATCTTTCCGCCCAACGAGACCTGGTTCTTGCCGGGTACTTCGGTGGCCGTGAAGTTGGTGATAGACGCCTGCAGATGCGACGATCCGCCCTTCGCTGGGGCGGTTAACCCTTGACCCGGCACGGCCGGTGCCGTTGTCGCAGCTTGAGCACTTATTGCGGGAAGGCCGATCATTGCTATGCCAGCGACAATTGAAATGGAAGTGATCTTGGTAAGCGACTTCATTGGTGTCCTCTTGGTTGGCAGAATCGTCCCAAGAAGATTGCCCATGTCAGCGCAACGTAAACCTGCCCGACTCCCATTGAGCCAATTGGGTCACTGGAGACCATCGGTATTTAGGTTTGCGCTAAATCACTCGGCTGACCCCCTCACTGCAACTAAACGGGTGGAAAAGTCGCCAATTCGCCTCGAATGTGCGCCCAGTCATTGTCGCTTCCGGGCGCGACGTTTGATTCGCTCACCACATAGAGAGGTCGACGTTTCACTTCGATAAATACGCGAGCCAGATACTCGCCGAGCATCCCGATACCAAGAATCTGGACACCGGAGACACCGATAAGCAGGGCGATCACGGTGCGGTATCCACTCACCGAAGCGCCGGACACGATGTACCCAATGACGATGACAATAAAGATGACAATCGAGAGCGCAATTGTGGTGAGCCCGAGATACATCCACACCTGCAAAGGCTTACTCGAAAAGTTAAACAACCCGTCAAGACCAAACCGCCATAGCCGAAATGGTGAGAACTTCGATGTTCCGCCAGCGCGAGGCGCGACTTCAAAAGGCACGATGTCCATGTCGAACCCTGGCCAGCTCAAAATTGCTTTCATGAATCGTGACTTCTCGGGCATGAGTCGAACGATGTCGACCACGCGGCGATCCATCAATCGAAAGTCAGACACCCCCCGCGGAATGGGTTGGTCGCTGAGTGAATTGAAAGTTCGATAAAAGGATCGAGACGCGAATCGTCGCAGCGGCCCGTCAGTGTCACGGTTTGCTCGCGCTGCACACACGATCTTGTAGCCGGCAAGCCAACGTGCATAGAGTTCGACAATGACCTCGGGTGGGTGTTGCAAATCTGCGTCGATGACCACTATCGCGTCGCCGCTCGCCACATCCAGACCCGCGCTTAAGGCCGCTTCCTTGCCGAAGTTTCGCGAAAATCGGATTCGGCGCACGTCGCCGCCAAATGTCTTGATCAACTGCCACGAGTCATCTGTCGAGCCATCGTCCACGTAGATGTATTCAGGAACGACTGCCATATTGCCCACCACTCGGGTCAGCTCACGGTGGAAGTCCGGCAGGGCATCGACTTCGTTGTGAACTGGTACCACGACAGAAAGTGTCGGCAATTTGATCGACTGGGCATCTGACACCCTGCGATGCTACCCGCGACTCGTTTCGTTCTTGGTAGATCCGATAGTGAGCCGACGGGTCGAAGCGTTTGATGGCTTTGACGGGCTACGGGGCTGCTGGCGCTTTCTTGGTCAAAAGGTATGCGTCGAAACGATTTGATGGGTAATCCGGACTGCCTAATGCGCCCGGGATCATGCCCTCTTTCGATGCCATGCCGCCGGCAATGAGCTGTGCTGCAAGGGATTTATCAAACAGGACCGCACAGAATCCCGCAGCCTTGAGCGAGTTCACATCTTGAGCCGTCAATGTCGTGTGAAGGCCATTGAGAGTTGACCGCGCTTTGGGAATCCACGATCCATATGACCAGTAGTAGTTAGGCGCGATGAGGTAAGGCACTACTCCCCGGTAGTAGT